>NZ_JAJMOZ010000070.1:0-305 GCF_020991525.1 Flavobacterium sp. EDS | reverse complement strand
GTTAGAGTACTACACTGATAATGTAGGGGTCGGCAGTTCGAGTCTGCCCGGGACTACTATTTAAACTTAAATAAAAGGAAATTTTAGAAGTTGAGCATTTATGAGCGAATTCATAACTCATAATTCATCATCATTTTAAAAATGGGGGATTAGCTCAGCTGGCTAGAGCGCCTGCCTTGCACGCAGGAGGTCAACGGTTCGACTCCGTTATTCTCCACAGATCAATCCCTTAATTGGGGGCGATAAAAGTTCATTGACATATTGAGATAAGAAAATAATAAAAAGTAGAAAGCGTTTTTATTAGC
>NZ_JAJMOZ010000007.1:0-259750 GCF_020991525.1 Flavobacterium sp. EDS | reverse complement strand
TGCATTTTTGGGTTTATTTTACGTTTATTTCTTAACACATTGATAACTTTGACTTTACGACTTGTTCTTTTTTGTGTTTTGTAAGTATTTCCGATAGCCATTTCATTGCAATACCCCTTTTTAGCGGGTTTCCGTTTTTGCAGGTAGTTTGTTTTTGCACATCTAGCCCTGATAGAAGCGTAAATCCTTTCCCTTTTCTCTTTAAAAAGGGAAAGATTGAAGCAAATAGCAGGTAAAAGCTTCTGAAAAATCAATCAGAATCCTAGAAATCGAAATGAGAACTAATAAAGACTAATCAAATCGTATTGCTTTTACCGGAGAAATCTTCGTTATTATATAGGAAGGAATCAATAACACCAGAAAACAAACTGTTATGGTTAGCAGGTTTAGTAATAATACATATCCCCAGTTAAGATAAACCGGTGCTTGATTGACATAATAGTTTTCTGGATTAAGTTGGATTATTCCAAAATGTTGTTGAATTAACAAAAGTGAAATCCCAATAAGGTTCCCCCAAAACAGTCCTCTTAATATAAGGTAAAACGCATTATAAAGGAATATTTTACGAATGACCCAGTTGTTAGCACCTAATGCCTTTAAAATCCCTATCATTTGTGTACGTTCTAATATTAAAACCAACAATGCAACTACCATATTTATTGTCGCAACAATAATCATGATACCTAAGATAACTAGTATATTAAAATCGAAGAGCTCTAACCAATCAAAAATATAACTATATTTCTCAATGATGGTTTTTGTATCAAGTGTTGATGATGTTTGCTGGTAAATTTTATCCCCTGTTGTTTTTATACTTCCAAAGTCTTTCAAGAAAACCTCAAATGCCCCTACCTGATCTGGAGTCCATTTATTAATACGCTGTATATGGCGAATATCACCTATTATATAGGTAGCATCGAAATCTTGAAATCCTGAATTGAATATTCCTGCAATTTTCAACCTACGCACATTTGGCAATTTATTCTGATCTTCTTTTATAAAGAATGTATTGAACGCATCTCCTACTTTTAAATTTAGTCTGTCGGCAAGAAAGCGAGATAACAAAACTTCTTCATTAATAGCTTTAGTAAAATCTGGAAGCTTTCCTTCAACTAGATACTCCTTTATATTATTCCAATCATAATCGGCACCAACTCCTTTAAATATAATCCCCTCAAAAGCTGCTTCCGTTCTTATTATCCCTGCTTTGCTTGCTATTGCCTGAATATGGCTTACTTCTGGAATTGAAGTAAACTTAGGATAAAAATCTTGTTTTATGGAAATTGGACTGATTGTCACCTCCGACTGATTGTTGTCGTAATTGGAAATAATTACCTGCCCATTAAAAGCTGATACTTTTTCTCGAATTTTTTTTTGCAATCCAATTCCAGTTGCTACCGAAACCAACATCATTATTATTCCAATAGCAATGGCTGAGATTGCAATTTTTATAATTGGTGCAGAGATACTACTTTTATGATCTTTGGCAGTAATGAGTCTTTTGGCTATAAAATATTCTAGATTCAATTTAATTGGGTGTCTTTTTTTATAAGTTCAAAAATACGGTTTAATAAGTAAACTTAAATTACTCGTAAAAACAATTACGAAATATTTAAGGCAGAAGTCTTCCTTTATAGAGGCAGGCGTTTTTTCATTGCTTCTACAATATTAAATGCTGCTGGGCACATTGCAACATTTTTAAGAGTTAAATCAGAAATTTGCTGGAACTTTTTGCGATCTGTGTGCGGGAATTCACGACATGCTTTAGGTCGCACATCATAAATCATACAATAGTTTTCATTATCTAAGAAAGTACATGGGACACTTTGCAAAACATAATCCTTGTCTTCATCTATACGAAGGTATTGTTCAATAAACTGTTGTGGCTTTTGTCGTAAATGTTTCGAGATACGCTCGATATCCGCATCCGTAAATAACGGCCCTGTTGTTTTGCAACAGTTAGCACATTTTAAGCAATCTGTTTTCCTAAATTCAGCATCATGCAATTCCTGCATTACATAATCTAAATTCTTAGGTTGTTTCTTTTTAAGCTTATCGAAATACTTTTTGTTTTCGATATGCTTATCTTTGGCCAACTTATTTAAGTTGTTTAAAATTTCTTTCAAGTTTAAGATTTAAAGTTGAACTGCAAAATTAAACAACTTTAAACTCGAAACCTTAAACTTTGAACTAAAATACGATGAAAGACCTTTTTGGGAAAGCAATACTGGATTTCCAGACCAACAATTCGCCAGAGGATTTAATTACCGAAACTACAATTTCTGAAGCAGACGAAATGAGTGTTGCTTATTTATTTCGCTCCTATAATGAAATGCCTAAACTGGAACAAAAAGCATTGGAACTTGCCAAAGGAAAAATACTTGATGTAGGTTGCGGTTCGGGAAGCCACAGTTTATACTTACAGAACGAAAAGAAACTTGATGTAACTTCGATAGACATTTCTGAAAAAGCCATCGAAACTTGCAAACTTCGTGGTATAAAAAATGCGAGAGTACAAGATGTACTGACTCTTGAAGTAGAAAAATACGACACAATTATATCACTAATGAATGGCGTGGGGATTTTTGGAAAACTACAAAATTGTAATAAATTTTTATCGAAGCTAAAATCTCTCTTGAATCCTGGAGGACAAATCTTACTTGATAGTTCTGACATAATATATATGTTTGATGAAGATGAAGATGGCGGAAAATGGATTCCATCAGATACTGAATATTATGGAGAAGTTATTTTTAACATCTCTTATAAAGGAGAAAAAGAATCTGCTTTTGAATGGCTATACTTAGATTACAACACACTTCAAAATGCCGCTATAGCAAACGGGTTTAAGTGCGAACTGGTTTTAGAAGGAGAGCATTATGATTATTTAGCTAGACTTACTGTTTAAAAATAAAACATAAAAAAAATGGAAAATTTAGATTTAGAGAAACTAAAATACCCAATTGGAAAATTTATAACACCTGACACGTATTCTCCTGATTATATTTCAATCAAAATCGAAGAGATTTCCACTTTTCCGGAAAGATTAAAAAAGGAAGTCATTAATTTATCCGACGAACAACTTAACACCCCATACCGACCAGAAGGCTGGACTGTAAGACAACTCATTCATCATTGCGCAGAAAGTCATATGAATTGTTTTATAAGAATAAAATGGGCTTTAACTGAAGACAATCCAATAATAAAAGCATATCACGAAGATCTATGGGCTGAGTTACCTGACAATCTAACAATGCCAATACAACCTACTTTGTCTTTACTAGAAGGTTTACATTTTCGTTTAGGCTACATCATGAAAAACTTATCTAAAGCTGATTTGGAGAAAACTTTTATTCATCCCGAAAACAATTCAATAGTCTCTCTTAAACAGATAATCGGAACTTATGCATGGCATGGAAATCACCATCTGGCTCATATTACTGGTTTAAAGAAACAAAAAGGATGGTAATCCAAAAAAGGCATCACGAACTAAATACAAACTGAAACTATTTTACTCAATATGTATAATTTTTACCCCTATTGTCTTTTCACATAGCACCACAAAAAAACAAAAGCCTTTTCGTACATGAAAAGGCTTTTGTTTTATTTTATAAACATCACTTTTGTTAAGGAATATTCAAATATTTATGTGTCTGAAGTGATACTCTCCATTTTGGATTGTTCATTACATACTCAACAATAAGTGGTGTCATCTCTTCTTTCTTACTCCATTCTGGCTGAAGAAATAATATTGCATTCCCATTTACCAATTCAGCTTGTTCTTCGGCAAAAATAAAATCATGCTTATTATAAATGATCACCTTTAGCTCATGGGCATTATCATAAACTGTTTGTGTAGGTAATTTGTTCTTTTTTGGTGAAAGGCAGATCCAATCCCACGTTCCTGTTAACGGGTAAGCCCCTGAGGTTTCAATGTGGACTTTCAAATTTTTATTTTTCAATTCCTTCGTCAGTATAGTCATGTCCCATGTTAACGGCTCACCACCTGTAACAACAACTGTATCAGCTGATTTACTAGCATTACTCACAATTAAGTCAACACTTGTTGGTGGATGCAATTCTGCATTCCAACTTTCTTTAACATCACACCAATGGCAACCAACATCACACCCACCAATACGGATAAAATAAGCTGCTGTTCCTGTATGAAATCCTTCTCCTTGAATCGTATAAAACTCTTCCATCAAGGGTAACATTGCACCTTTATTTACTTCTAATTGTATTTCTTTTGATAACATTACTAAATTTTAAAGTGCAAAGATAGTCAATAAAAAATGGAACAATAAAAAAACCGACAACTCATAGAGTTATCGGTTTCAAAAATAGTATTAATCTTTAAATTATTTTAAAGTATTCAAAGACTGTGTTGCATATGCATTTGTAGGATCTAATGCTAAAGTTTTATTGAAATATTCAATTGCTTTTGCTTTATCTGTATTTGCATAACTAGCTGCAATATTATTGTAAGCTTCTATGAATTTAGTCTTAACTGCTGGTTTAGCAAGTTCTTCATCTCCTTTTTCAGTAGTTTTCGCAATATAATCTTCATAGTTCTTAGTCATCACTTCGTCATTCTCAAGTAATCTATTTGTTCTTGCTCTATACAAGTAAGCTTCTTGATAAGTTGGTGAAGCAGTAAGTACATTTACAAATGCAGCATCTGCTTTTTGTAAAGCAATAGGATCTGGCTTAACATTAGCTTTATTATTATCATAGAATATAGATAATCCGTAATAAACATTATCATCTAAGTAAGTTGCAGACTCCGGAACTTTAGTACCAAATTCAAAAAGCGCGGCAGCTTCTTTATATAGTTTTTTACCAAACAATGCTTTTCCAAGATCACCTAAATCTTGAACTGCCAAAGGTTCCATCGCTACAGCTTTTCTAATTTCAACTAAACCTGCTTCGAATGCAGCTGGATCAATTGAAGCACCATCAGCACTTGTTCCTTTTTTAATTTTTGCAAAACCTAAATACAAATAATCTTTAGCAATAATTTTGTTTGAAGGATTTTTTACATAATCTTCTAATGACTTAATAGCTACATCTACGTTACCATTTTCATAAGCAGCATACCCTAAATATCTAAAAATTCTAGGATTTACTTTATCTAACTTAATCATTTCATTCGCTTCTTTCTCTAAAGCTTTATAGTCTTCAACTAAAATTAAGAAATCTGCATGACGCATTCTAGAATGAATAGAGTAATCTGTAAGAGTTAGATATTTCTCGTAATTAGTAATCGCTTTTTTATAATTAACTTCTCTTGTAGAAGGCTTATTTCTTGCCCATTTGTAATATGTTTCAGCTAATTCTCTATAAACAGGACCATAATTAGCATCTAAAGCAATAACTTCGTTGAATGCTTTAATAGCTTCATCATAAGATTTTGCACCTTTTAACAATACCCCAAGCTGCATTTTTGCTCTCAACAAAGTTGGATCAGCTTGAAATGCATTACGGTATGATTTATAAGCTTCATTTTGGTTATTATCTCCATAATATGCGTCACCAAGTGCTAAAAGTACTTGAGCATTTTGTGGATCTATAGCTAATGCACGGTTTAAAGTAGTAATGGCACTTTTGTAATCTGGGTTAACAGAATTCATGTATGCTCTACCAATGTAGACAAACTCTTCTACATCTTTTCTTTTCATTGGCTTTATAGCAGAAGCAAAATTTGCTTGAGCGGCCGTTGTATTTTTGTTATCTAAATCTAATTGACCTAAACCAATATAACCAAGATTAGCACGACTAGAAGCAGCCACACTATTTAGATAATATATCTTAGCTGAGTCAGCAACTTGTTGACTTAAGTAAACATTACCCAATATAAATGGAGCCTCACCATCTGCTGGTTTTGCTTTAATAATTGATTGTAGAACTGTTTTTGCTTTTTCAAATTGCTCAGCATCGATAGCTTTTTTAGCTTGACTTATATCTTGCGCATAAGCTCCGGCAGCTGTCGCCATTAATGCAACACTAAAAATTTTAAATTTATTCATCTCTATTATAATTAATTTATTCTTTTTCTTTAATAATTTCATTTCTAATATTGAGCTTTCTTCCTGGAACTCGTATTGGCAATAATCCTGATTTTAAGACTATTCTTTGTCCAATATCTCCTCCAACAAAAGAAGCAAACCCTATACCTAATCCAGAGTAACCTTGACAATTTATAATATACAAATCACGTGCCAAAGGATAAGTCTCTTCTGCAATGTTGTTTTGAGTTGGGGCTATAAATTTATCACTTTTAAGACCTTTTACACTCAACACATTTACTTTAGCCACATATTTTTTTAATTCAGGAGAAGGTTGTGATAACCAATTTACTCCAACAACTCCAATCATTCCGTTATTTTCGGATACGAATTTAATTACTTCTTCATTCGTTTTAAATGAAAAAATACCTTCTTTAGGAACATCTTTAATTTCTGCTAAAGTTTTTAAATATCGTAATGTACTCGAATTTGGGTTATCAAAGACTAATCCTTTAATATTTGCTTCAGGTTTTCCTTGCATAAAATTAATTACACTTTTCAACGCAATTAAAGTATCATTATTGTCTTTGTTTGAAATAAATGCAATTGCATCTATAGCAACTGGCGTTACTTTAGGTACTATTTTCTTTTTATTAAAAACGTCTCTCTCTTCTTTAGTTAAATCACGTGCAGTAAAAGCAACAGAAGTTTTTTGATTCAATAAATCATTAATAATTTCAGCTTCAGATTTAGGCTTGATAGTAATTTTTGCATCATAAGTTCCTTCAAAAACAGCTACCTGATCTTCAACAATGGGAACCAATGTTTCATCTACAGCAATATCCATACTGCCTTTAAGTATAGTTTCTTTTTCATTTTTACCCTTCTCTTTCTGATTACAAGTAACAAACAAGAAACCCAATACTACTAATAACAAAACTTTACTATTCTTAAACATGTCTAGTCTGTATTTGAATTAAAAAATCTAACAAATCTAATAAACGAATATACAATTAATAATACACCAAAAGCAACTCTATACTTATATTCCATTGCAATTGGCAAAGTTTTCCAAAAAATGATGGCTAAACCTATCACGAAATACATCAGGAAGAAGAACATTCCTAAAACAAGAAGAAATCGCTCTTTTAGCGATTTCTTCTTAATATTATCAAGCAGTTGTTTCAACATTACTCTGCAGTTTGGATAGTAATAGGAAGAGAGTATAATACTCTAACTTTTTTACCATTTTGTTCTCCAGGGTTCCATTTCGGACACTTCTTTAAAACTCTAATAGCCTCTGGTCCCGTTCCGTAACCTATATCTCTTAAAACTTTAATGTCTGTTAATGATCCGTCTTTTTCAACTACGAAAGTAACGTAAACTTTACCTTTTAAACCTTCTTCTTCTGGAGTTCTATAATTATTAGCTACAAATTTGTAGAATTTTTCAATTCCTCCAGGGAATTCTGGTTTAACTTCGATACCTGCAGTGTTATACACTTGGTTATCTTCTTCAACTACTGCTGCAGTTCCTGTACCTACTGGTTCTACAGTTAATACTGCATCTGGATCTCCTTTAATAGTTTCAGCACCAATTTTTTTCTCTTTAAGCTCCACTAATTTTGGTGGCTCTTCAGTTACTTCATTAGCTTTTGCTACAACCGGCTTCACAAACTTCACTTGATCCACTTTTGGAGGTGGCGGTGGTGGAGGCGGAAGATTAGGTTTAATTTCCTCTTTCTTAGGAGGTAATTTTACAGTGGTAATCTTAATATCCTTAGGACCATCTTCTGTTTTAGAATCTGGCAAAAGGTTCGCGATAACTGGAGCAGCAATAAGAAGTGAAAAAATAATAGACCCTATGATAAGCGCTCTTACCGTAGTTTTCTGATTAGATTTTCTTAGCTCATATGCACCATATATCTTATTACGCCCTTCGAATACGATATCAAGCCACTGGTTTTTTATAATATCTAATTTCATTTTTATTGATTATTAGGGTGTTAAAAGATAAGATTGCTCTTATTTTTTATCTACCAATTTTGCTTCCTCTGGTGAAAACTCATTAACAATTGCATAGGTTTCTACACCAGTAATAGCCATTTCATCCAAGATATCAACCAAATTTTTGTAGGTAGATTTTTTAGTCGGTTTAATGATCACAATAATACCGTTTTTTGGTTTCCCAATTCCAGCAGAATATTCTAATACAGATTTTTTTCTGCTTAACAATTCTTTACGAATCCCGTCTTTACCGTAAGCAATTTCTTTAGGTCCAGCGATAGGAGTTTCAAGCAATCCCATATAATAAGTTAACTTATTATCAGCACCTAACATCAGAGTCATAGTACGATTTTCATCAACTTTTATATCGTCTTTTTTAGTCTTATCATCGCTTTTATCTGGCAACCCCAAGCTCATCGATTGAGGCTTTGACAACGTTGTGGTAAGCATAAAGAATGTAATCAATAAGAAAGCCAAATCCACCATCGCAGTTAAATCTACTTTTGCGTTTTGTTTTTTACTTCTTACTTTACCACCTTTTCCGCCTCCACCGTCGCCGGTATTTAATTCAGCCATTTTAGTGTATGTTTTTTAATTAAAAGTCTTTTCCTCTCAAACCAGTAACTAAGTTAAAGGTATTGATTTTTTGATCTTGCAAAATATCCATTACTTTACGAATTGCAGGATATTCTTCCTTTGCATCACCTTTTATAGCGAATTGCAATTCTTTATCAGCAACTTCAATATTTGCAATACGCGCATTGTAAATCCATTCTTTTAACTGATTATCTAAAGAATCTTTAGGAATACCAGGTTGACCAGCTTTACTTCTATCAGCCGCTTTCATTTCTATGATTTCTTTCAGATTTGTAATCGGAACTCCGAATCCTTCCATCAAAGAGAATTCAGTTTTATCATCATCAGTAAAAGCAACACCATATTTTTCTGACATAAGCTCCAAAGTTCTTTTACGAACTTCTCTTCCTTTTAAATCAAAAAATACTTTTCCTTTTCCTATTGTAATAGTCGCTAAATCCGTTTCAGGTAATTTAGTTTGCACAGTAGATGAAGGCGTGTCTACAGGAAGTGCCTCAGGCACTTTTGCAGTAGCAGTCAAAATAAAGAATGTCAACAAAAGAAACGCAACATCACACATGGCAGTCATGTCCGTAGACATTGACTTTTTTTTCATTTTTATTTTTGCCATTATCTTTTATTTTTAAATTTAGCAATAATCATGCTAAAAAATTATTTATTGTCTTAAACTTCCTCTGAAATGTCTGTAAGTATTAACGATAGTAGTACCTGCCTCATCGATAGAGTAAGTTAAATCGTCAATTTTAGATGTAAAGAAGTTGTAAGCAATAATTGCAAAGATAGAAGTACTAATACCAGTTGCAGTATTTACAAGTGCTTCAGAAATACCATTTGCAAGTGCAGCTTGATCAGGAGTACCTGTAGAAGCTAACGCGCTAAATGCTTTAATCATACCAGATACTGTTCCTAACAATCCTCCTAATGTACCTAAAGATACTAAAGCTGAGATAATTGTCATGTTTTTCTCTAACATTGGCATTTCTAATGAAGTTACCTCTTCGATTTCTTTGTGAATAGTTTCTGAAGCTTCTTCACTATTGAATCCTTCTTTTTTAACTTCTTGGTATTTAATTAAAGCTGATTTAATTGCATTTGCAACTGAACCTTGTTGTTTGTCACATGAAGCGATAGCTGCATCAATGTTTCCTTCTTTAATACTTCCTTGAACACTTTTCATAAATTTATCCAAGTTTACTTTTCCAGCGGCTTTAGTGATAACTGTATATCTTTCGATAGAAAACACAAGAACCATTAATAACATACCTAACAAAATTGGAACGATAATACCTCCATGGTAAACCATACCTAATATATTTAATGGATGCCCTTCAACAGTACCACCTTCAAAATTCGAAGGAGATCCCATTAGGAAATTCCAAATACACCAACCCACAAAAATACATGCTGCAATAATCAATCCAGACACCATTCCTCCGCCATTTGAAGTACTTTCTTTTTTAACTTTAACGTTTGCCATTTTTTTTAATTTTAATAGTTTTAAATAATTTTTATTTTTTAGTTATAATAAACTTGTAGTGGAGCAAATTTATATTTTTAGTTTAAATAAAAAAACTTTTTTCAGTTTTATTCCAATTAATTTAACCTAAACATAAAAAATATCGAACCCCCTTAATTGTATTTTAGATAAAATCGAAGTTAAAAAATAATTATTTATGATAAAATTTACAACGTTTTAGTAAAAAGAAACACAATCTGCCAAAATCTTCATTATATGTTAAGAAAATATTTTTTATTTTTATTTTTAACAAAAACAGATTTTTTTTACGCTAACATCTCTAAATTAAACGATTTAAGAAAAAAACAATATCTTGCAACTGAATTAATGTTACACAAATATGAGCCAAAAAGACGAATTTATTCAAAATATAAATGATGGTTACCAAACCAAGGGAGAAAGTATTATTCTTGGCGGAGCAATCTATGATGGTGAACCTCTAAATGTACACGTTAAAATACCTTTAAAGACTTTAAATCGTCACGGATTAATCGCTGGTGCTACAGGAACTGGAAAAACAAAGACAATCCAGGTACTATCCGAACAACTTTCACTTGCTGGAATCCCCGTTTTGATGATGGATATTAAGGGAGATTTTAGTGGTATTGCAAAAGAAGGGGAAGAAAAACCTTTTATTACTGAACGCCATGCTAAAATTGATATCCCATATAAAACATCTCAATTTCCTGTAGAATTAATGAGTCTTTCTGAACAAAGTGGGGTTAGATTACGCGCTACTATTTCGGAGTTTGGGCCTGTTTTATTTTCTAGAATCCTAGGATTAAACGATACGCAATCGGGTGTTATTTCGGTTATTTTTAAATATTGTGATGATAACAAAATGCCTTTATTAGACTTAAAAGACATTAAAAAGGTCATTAACTATATTACTGAGGAAGGTAAAGATGAAATCGCAGCCAGCTACGGTAAGATATCTACTGCTACAACTGGAACAATCTTAAGAAAGATAATCGAACTTGAACAACAAGGAGCGGATATCTTTTTTGGTGAGTTATCATTCGAAATTGACGACTTGATGCGCATTGATGAAAATGGAAAGGGATATGTAAATATCATTCGTTTAACGGATATTCAGGATAAACCCAAGTTATTCTCGACTTTTATGTTAAGCTTACTTGCTGAGATATACCAACAAATGCCAGAAAAGGGAGATGTTGACCAGCCTGAATTAGTCATTTTTATAGATGAAGCTCATTTAATCTTTAACGAAGCCAGCAAAGTATTACTGGAACAAATTGAGACTATTGTAAAACTTATCCGATCTAAAGGTGTTGGGGTTTATTTTGTAACTCAAAACCCAATGGATGTTCCAAGTGGTGTTTTGGCTCAATTGGGATTAAAAATTCAGCATGCCTTGAGAGCTTTTACTGCTAACGACAGACAGGCCATCAAAAAAACAGCCGACAACTACCCTACCTCTAAATATTATAAAACAGATGAACTACTTACTAGTTTAGGTATAGGAGAAGCTCTTGTTACTGCATTAAACGAAAAAGGGGTTCCAACACCATTGGTAGCAACTATGATGAGAGCTCCTATGAGCAGAATGGACGTACTGACTGAAAGTGAAATCCAGGAAATCAATCAGAAATCTAAATTAGTTAAAAAATATAGTGAAGTAATCGACCGCGAAAGTGCTTACGAAATACTAACCAAAAAAATTAGTGATGCTGAACAAGCAGCAAGCTCACAAGAAGAAGAAAAAACTTCAAAGAAGGCAAGTAGTGAGCCAAGTACTGCAAGTGTCGTTGGTAAATCAGTACTAAAAGTAGTAACAAGTGCTACCTTTATAAGAGGTGTATTTGGTGTTTTATCAAAAATGTTTAAGAAGTAAGAAACAATTACAATATCAAGTCAAAAATCAATTACAATTTTAAATTGCAAATACTATTGATTTTTGACTTGATATTGTTTTTTGATATTGTAGTTATTTTTGCAACAACTCCAGAATCTTATTTTCGATTTCGGGTGTGTTCCAGATATTTTCGATATTATCGGTTCTTAAAACTTCTTCCATAATTGTATTTTGGAAATCTCCAATTGCCAATGCTTCAGCATAAGGACGTTCACTAAAAGTAACACGGCTATAAAGTGGAATCCATTTATCTGGGTGCTTATCCGAAAAAGCTTTTTCTATCTTCTTTTGCAACAAGAATTTTTCATCGGCAGTTTTAGTGCTCATTTCCATAAAATTTCGATAGGAAAGCTCTGCTATTGCATCTGCATTTGGCTTACGTGAAATTTCATATTCAGAGAAAACTGTCTTCCAATCGTCTCCATATTTAAGCATCATTTCATATAGAACTGTTATATCTTCAAAACCAGCATTCATTCCCTGTCCATAAAAAGGTACAATAGCATGACATGCATCACCTATTAAAGCAATTTTATCATTGTAAGTCCAAGGAAAACATTTCATAGTCACCAATGTACTTGTTGGATTATTAAAGAAATCTTCGGCTAATTTTGGTATTACCTCTATAGAATCTGGAAAGTTTTTCTCAAAAAAGTCTTCTACTTGTTTTCTATCTGTTAACGATGCAAAAGAATTTTCTCCTTCAAAAGGCATAAACAAAGTACACGTAAAGCTACCATCTAAGTTAGGCAATGCAATAAGCATATATTCTCCACGTGGCCAAATATGAAAAGAGTTTTTATCTAGTTTATGTGTTGCATCTGGATTTGCAGGAATATTTAATTCTTTATATCCCATATTCAAAAACTCTTGCGAATAATTAAACATGCTTTGGCGTTGCATACGATGACGAATTCTCGAGAAAGCACCATCAGCCCCAAAAACCATATCATATTTTTTTTCTTCCCACTCCCCTCTTTCCGTTTCTCCAATATGTAATGTAGCATCGTTTAAAGTTACATCCCATATTTTTTGTTCAAAGAAAAATTCAGCTCCTACATTTTCTGCTAAATCAATCATCTTACGATTTAAGGTTCCTCTAGAAATCGAATAAATACTTTCGCCTTCTTGTCCGTAATTCTGAAAATTAAGCTTATCGACTAAATGTATGGCTCGTTTATCCATCGGAATTGCAATTTCACGAACTGCATCTCCAACACCAACGCCATCTAACGCTTTCCATCCTCGATTGGACATCGCTAAATTTATCGATCGTCCTGAAAAATTAATTTTACGAATATCTGGACTTCGATCATAAACATGAACTTCATGTCCTTCCTTTTTAAGGTAAATTGCCAACAATGAGCCAACTAATCCAGAACCTACAACAGCAATTTTAAGTGGAGTTTGCATTAAAAAAAAAATGTAATTATACGAATCGTAAAAATAAGTATATAATCTATAGAATAGGCTATAAATCAAATAAATGTTTAGTCATGCCTCTTCCGAAAAGATCCGTTCGACATTTTCTTTGCAAATGACATCTACTAGACTCTTATAAATAGTAACTCATGTAGTATTTTTTTTATCTCCAAAAAAAAGTTTTTTTTAACCCTCCATGCAATCAATTACATAATAAAATAACCCCGAATGTAAACTCTTCCTTTTTTATTATTTAGGTTTAAAAATTAATTTGGTAGATGTTTTTATAATTTCTTCTTTATTTAATTTCATTTTTCGAAACTTTCCTGCATTATAAAGTACTGCTTGATCTGTATAATGTTTACTAAACGGATTTCCAGATTGTCCTGTTGGCAAAATACTCCAACTATTCTCTATATCCGAAAAATCAACAACTCTTCTTGTCGATGGACCGCCCTTTATATCATAAATCCCTTTGTCTGTAAAATCAAAAAACTGATTATTAATTACCTCTGACGATCCCGAAACCGCAAAAGGCCCTGCATTAAAAATCCCTCGCAAAGCGGCCACTTGTCCTAATGGATGGTGATACTCTACTGTATGTACCTTTTCCCATTTCCAATCTTGAACATTAGTCCCTAATTGTTTTTCAAGTCTTGTTATTGCTTCATGAAATGATTTTACTAGAATGTCTTTCTTCGTTTCTTTTACATTTTTAGTCAATATATTATCCCACCAAACTGAATTTTCATTTTGTATTTGTTTTGCTATAATTTGTTTTACAAGATGGGTCTCCAATAAATTTTTAAAATTTTCTTCTCCCAATTCATCCTCAAAAGTATTTTTCAAATACACATACACCCATTTATTATAAATCGTAGGCGCTACATCTTGTACATTATTAGTTCCTTTCCAATCTTTAAGAATAGAAAGCACCTGTTTTTCATTTGCTGTAAGCGATTCATTTTTAACATTCAAAATTAAATTCTCGACTACCGTTGGAGCAACTATTGTGGTATTATCAAAAATCATTTTACTAACCGCTTCTTTATCCCAATCCGATTTTGCATCGAGCAATTGTGTAATTCTTTTAGCACGATCTTCGGGTAAATAATATCCTGGATATAAAAATCCATCGATGGCTTCTGGTTGGTTATTTGCCGAATATACATAACCCCATTTTGGATTCTCTGCTGATGGATTTTTAGAAAAGTCTAAATATTCAGCAATATCCTCTTTACCACTTGCTCCATCTAGAATAAAATTAGGATTTACTCCTTTATTATGTTTGTATAACGTTCCTGTTGCCCACCAGCCTACATTACCTTTTGCATCTCCATACATCACATTTAATCCAGGCGCAGCAATAAGGCTGACTGCCTTCTTAAAATCATTTTTATTTTTAGCATGCGAAATACCATAAACAGCATCTAGAATTTTTATTGGCTGTTGTGTGTAAACCCAAGACATTGCTATTGGCTTAGTGCTACTCTTTAAATCTTCTATTAATCCATTCATAATAGGCCCATGTCGGCTTATCTTGACATCTACAACAACATCTGATGAATCTTTTACTTTTATAATTTTCTTTCTGGTCCCATATTTTTCATAACCCTTTGGTGTCTTATACTCATTAGAATCTCCCTGCTTATTTTCTTCTTGATAAAAATCAATGTCATCGTTTTCAAACATTGTTAATCCATAAGCATAATCTCTATTATGCCCTAATAAAGGATATGGTGTTCCTGCCAAATAACAGCCATACAATTCAAAATCTGGGGTTGCTATATGAGCCTCGTACCATGTTCCTGGCTGTGAAAACCCAATATGGGGATCATTAGCAAAAATAACTTTACCATTTTTTGTTCTCTGTGGAGCTATTACCCAACTATTACTTCCTATAAATGGTGGAATTGGAGATTTTTCAAGAAGTGAAGCAACCGATTTTGAAATTACAGCATACTCTTCTTGGGTTTCTTTTGCATTTCTTATTTGTGTAGTATTCAATTCGCCATTTAAACCAAAATCTTTTAAATATTCATTTCCATATTTATTACGAATATCAGTCATTAAGGGATCTGTCTTTTGAGCAATTGCAAAACTAAATGACATATATCCGAAAATATTGTACACATCTTTTATAGTAAATTTTTGTTTTTTCACGCCAACTAATTGAAACTCTATTGGCGTTACTCCTTCATCCATATATTGGTTAATTCCATCCAGATAAGCCATTGTCAATTGATAACTCTGACTATTTTTATCTAATTGTGCGATTGCTTTCTCTGATGCTTCTTCTATTCCCAAACCAGAAAAGAACTTATCATTTTTTAGCATTACCGAACCAAAAATTTCTGACAATCGTCCTGATGCTATGCGACGCATTAGCTCCATTTGCCACAACCGATCCTGAGCATGCACATACCCTAAAACCGTCATAGCCTCTTTTTGAGAATTAGCATAAATATGTGGTACTCCAAAATCATCAAAATATACCGTAGTCTCTTTTTGAATGTTTTTCAGTTTTACTTCTCCCTCATACTTTGGTTTTAAATGAAAAATATAAGTACACAAACCTATTCCTAAAATAACAAGCAGTAAGAACAAAATAAACAGTATTTTTTTGATTTTTTTCATGTTTCTAAATTGTATAAATAAATATTTTAACGAAATGTATTATTATCAAAATCACAATTGTATCTAAAAGTTATTCCTTTTAAGTCTTTAAATTTATATATTTAAAATAAAATATGCACTAGATGGCTTTAAATAAAAAAATAATTATAGGAATCCTTTCGCTTATAGCCCTCTTGTTTTTAATAAACTCAGGATTAAATTTTTGGGTAAAAAAACAACTTCCTAAAATCATTCAGGACAATAATAAAACACCGTATCAGATTACTTACGAAGATATAAAAATTGACCTTTGGTCGGCAGACATCTATGCATCTAACATTGTTGTCAATCCTAAAAATGCGCCTAAAGATAATGCTACCAAAATTGGAATTTATTCTAAAATCGAGACAGTTGCTATAAACGATTTTAGTATTTGGAATCTTGTATTTAATGATGTTTTACGCGCCAAAAGTATCACGATTGATCGTGCTCGGGTAATATTATACAAAAAAGATGAAAAAGCAATCGACAATAGCAATAGCATCCGCACACAAATAATCGAGCCTTTTCAAAAAATCATTGTTGTTTCTAATATTTATCTCAATAAAGCGAGTTTAGATATTATGTCTACCAAAACAAACAAACCCATTTTATACACACGAAATATTGCCCTTGTGTTAGAAGGAATTCTTATTAATGAAGAAACACTTAAACAGAAAATCCCCTTTTCGTATCAAAAATATGCTCTAAATTGTGATAGCACATATTACAAACCCAACTCGTTTTACACTATTAATGCTTTGAAAATAGCAACTAATAATCATTCATTAAAAGCAAAAAACTTCAGTTATATCCCTTTATATTCTCGTCATCAATTTGTACAGAAAATAACTAAAGAAAAAGATCTTTTCACCGTAACAGCAACGGACATTAATATCAATTCGATGAATTGGGGCTTTAAAAATGATGTGTTCTTCTTTAATGCAAATTCTATTGTTTTTGACGATTTAGATGCAAATATCTATCGGAATAAAATGCCTGAAGATGATGTAAGCAAAAAACCACTCTACAACACTTTGCTTAGAAAAATTCCGTTCCCTTTAAAAATTGATACTCTTTCTATCCAAAATTCAAAATTAGTATACGAAGAAGAAATCAATTTCCAGAAAGGTTCTGCAATATTAACTTTCAGTCGTTTTAACTTAAACGCTACAAATCTGCAGAGTGGTTTTGGATTAAAAAAGGTAGCCGATTTAGATATCAAAATCAATTGTCTTTTTATGAAAAACTCTCCTTTAAATGTACATTGGACATTAAACGTTCTGGATAAAAACGATGGTTTTCGTATAAAAGGAAGCATTGCAAAATTTGATGTTCAGTCAATGTATGCGTTTACAAAACCATATACTAATACTTCGTTTAAAGGTACTTTTGATGATTATCATTTTGATATTACCGGAAACGATAAAAAAGCCACAGGAAATGCCAGTTTAAAATACAAGGACTTAAAAGTTACTTTATACAAAAAGAAAAACCCCGAAAAAGAAGCAAAATTAAAAAGTTCTTTAGCCAATTTAATTCTTAAAAAAGACTCTGATAATGAAGCTAAAAAAGCTGAAATAGAACTGGAACGAATCCAAGAAAAATCCTTTTATAATTTTTTATGGAGAAGTATAGCTACATCTTTTAAGAAGATTTTAATTTAATCATTCTGAAGAAAAACAAACTTAATCCGCTATAAACATGATATATATCAGTTTTTAAATAAAATGATTTTACAACATTTGTCATTTATTAAATTTTATAATAATAGCAAATGACAAAACCCCCTATACACTCTTTTCATATTCCTGTAATGGGACTCGCTTATACTATTGACAGCCCGATTCGAGTAGCTAAATATGGTATTTCATCCGTAATTTCGATTGCAGATGATGAGTTAATTGAAAAGATGACCGCTTTTTATTCTGAAAAGTTCAATTCTTCTTATCAGGAAATAAGTCAAAAAATTCACGATTACAGAGCCAAACGCATTACAACCTACTTAAACTTAGTAGACAAAATCGTAAAACAAAAATTTGAAAGTTTCAAAACCGAATTATCTGAAAGCAAACAAGCTCTAGAAAATTATATCTCGATGCTACCTAATAGTTCTGAGATAAAAAAAGGGATTCTAAACTTAATGGAAGATGGTATTTCTTTTAAAGAAAACATCCAAAACTATATTGAATCACATCTTTCTACAGGTGCTATCGATGTAAACATCATGACTAAACTGGATAAAGATAACTTTATCAAAGACGAACAATTACCTATTGAATTTAATGATGCTCATGCAGCACTTCGCGGTTTTGCTAACAGTAATTTAGAATCTTCTTTAGTTCTTTCTGCAGGCATGAATCCTAGATTATATAGCTACTTCGAGAACTTTCCAGATTTTTTCCCTGATAGTAATAACGAGCTTAAAAAGAAAATTATTCTTAAAGTAAGCGACTTTAGATCTGCTATGATTCAAGGTAATTTTTTGGCTAAAAAAGGGCTATGGGTTTCTGAATATCGTATTGAGTCTGGATTAAATTGTGGTGGGCATGCATTTGCTACCGAAGGTTTATTATTAGGTCCTATCTTAGAAGAATTCAAACAGAAAAAAGACCAATTGATTCAATCTGCTCATGATTTGATGGTAAAAGCGTTACAGCAAAAACAATTTCTAGTTCCCGAAAATCCTTTACCCCTTAAAATTACCGTACAAGGAGGTGTAGGAACTGCCGAAGAACATGAATTTTTACTAGATAATTATAATGTAGATTCTGTGGGTTGGGGAACTCCTTTTTTACTAGTTCCTGAAGCTACATCTGTTGATCAGCCTACTCGCAACTTATTAATGAAAGCCCAAGAGGAGGATTTATATTTAAGTCATATTTCTCCTTTAGGCGTACCTTTTAACACCCTGAGAGGAACATCCAATGAAGTTCTTAAACAAAAGCGTATTCACGATAATAAAGCAGGTAGCTCTTGTCCAAAGAAATTTTTGGCTTTAAGCAAAGAATATGACCCAAAAGGAACTTGCTCTGCTTCTAAAAAATTTCAGGATTTAAAATTAGCTGAATTAGAAACTATAAAAGACACTCTTTCTCCAGCATCTTATGAAAAATCTAAAGCTGCTATTACTGAGAAATCATGTTTATGTGTAGGACTAGCGAATGCTTCTTATATTGAGAATGATATCAAGATCAAAGGGCAAGCTCAAGGTGTTGTTATCTGTCCTGGTCCAAATATGGCCTATTTTGACCAAGAAGTATCTTTATCTGACATGGTACAACACATTTATGGAAATAAGTCGGTTATACGTGTCGATAATCGTCCAAATCTATTCGTAAAGGAATTAAAAATGTACTTGGATTATTTTAAGAAAGATATTGAAAATATTACGGCAGAAATAACAGCCGCACAAACTAAAAAATTACAAGCTTTTAAAGACAATCTCTTAAGTGGAATTGCCTATTATGAAAATCTTCTTTCATCTTCTCCTTACTTCAAAAATGAGAAGACAAGAATTCAAGATCAATTTGATGATTACAGAACCAAGCTAATTGCTATAGCCATTCCAACATAACAATTAATTTTTTTCTTTATTGTGCAAAAAACCACCTCTAAAATTAATTTGAGGTGGTTTTTCTATTTGAATATAACTAACATTTATTCGAAGAATAGTAGTCTCTTCTATTCTTTTTTCTTTTTCCCATCTATAATTGCTCCAGTTCCTGCTCCAACTCCTGCACCTGCTAATCCTCCTATTATTGCGCCTTCCCCTTTTTTCTTACTGATAATTGCTCCAGTAACAGCTCCTACTCCAGCTCCAATTACAGCTCCTTTTGCAGTCGAACTCCATCCTTTTTTCTTTGGCGTGGCAGCAACAGCTGGTGCTTGTTGATTAACCACTACTACCTTTTGTGGTACTGCTTCTACCTGAGCTTTCTCCTTTTCTTCCTGAACTTTTGCCATCTCTGTTTTCATTGAATCAATAACTTTTTGCTTATTAATTTCAACTTTCATAGAGTCAATACTCGCTTGTTTAGCTTTCTGAATATCTATCTTCCCTTGATTCTGACACGAGATAATCGCAAAAGAGAATAGTATTAAATATAATGTTTTCATGATTGTAATTTTTAGGTTCTTACTAACATAGCAAAGTAAAGCCTAAACTTTTTGTATGTGATTACATAATTTCAAGAGATCGTTATAAAATTAAACGATGCAAAAAAGTCAGCCAACTCATAACATTTGAATTAACTGACTTTAAAATATTTTATTTATTTAAATTTAGATTATTCTAAAATTCCTCTTTTTAAAACTTGTCCAAATTCATACATATCTTCAAAAGAACAATACAACGGAACTGGAGCTAAACGAATAACGTTAGGTTCACGCCAATCAGTAATAACACCATTTTTCATTAAATAATCAAATAAACTGCGTCCTTCTCCATGCAAAAACACAGATAGTTGTGATGCTCTTTCCTTAGGGTTAGCAGGAGTAATAACTTCAAAGTTACCTTTTACTTCTTTGTCTATTTCATGTAGAATAAACTCTAAATAAGCTGTTATGGTGTCTCTTTTTGCAATTAGAGCATCCATTCCTACTTCATCAAACATTTCTACTGATGCTAGGTAAGGTGCTAAAGATAATACTGGTAAATTACTTATCTGCCAACCATCTGCTCCATGAACTGGATCAAAATTGGGTTCCATTTTAAAACGTCGCTCTTTATTATGTCCCCACCAACCTGCAAAACGTGGCAAATCTGGATTGTTGTGATGTTTTTCGTGCACAAAGCAACCAGATGCATTTCCTGGCCCTGAGTTCATATATTTGTAACTACACCAAGCGGCGAAATCAACATTCCAATCGTGCAATTCTAATTTTATATTTCCTGCTGCATGTGCTAAATCCCAACCTACTTTGGCTCCTACTTTTTGCCCAGCTGCAGTAATCGTTTTCATATCAAAAACTTGCCCTGTGTAATAATTCACTCCTCCAATTAATACCAAAGCCAATTCATCTCCTACTTCTTCAATTTTTGCCAAAATATCTTCTAATCGGATATTGTGCTCTCCTTCACGACGCTTAATTTCTACAATAGTATCTTCTGTTTTATAGCCATGAAAATGTACCTGACTTTGAAACATATATTGATCTGATGGAAATGCTTTTTCTTCGCAAATAATCTTATATCTTGTTGCTGTTGGTCTATAAAAAGAAACCATCAATAAGTGAAGGTTAACTGTTAATGTATTCATCACAGTAACTTCACTTGGCAAAGCTCCTACAATTTTACTAAGTGGCTTAGCAAAACGTTCCTGATAATCCCACCAAGGTTTTTCAGCATAAAAATGGCCTTCAACGGCTAGATTTGCCCAATCAGTCATTACTTCATCAACGTAAGATTTTGTACGTTTAGGTTGCAATCCTAAAGAATTTCCAGTAAAATAAATAACCTTTTTATTATTCACTTCAGGAAAAATAAATTCATCCTGATATTTATTTAATATATCTTGTGAATCAAGCTTTTGAGCAAATTCGCGGGTGTTTTCGAAAGTCATTGTTTGAATTTTGTTTGGTAAATGTAGAAAAAAAAGACCTAACACAAAAAAAGAAAGTTATAAGCCTGTGTTAAAGATTAGTCAAAAAAAAAATCTCGCTATTACTAGCGAGACTTATGAATTAACCTTATTGTATATTTCTTAGATAATAAGCATTGCATCACCATAAGAGTAGAATTTATATCCTTCTTTTATAGCTTCATCATATGCTCTTTTCATTAAATCATGTCCACAAAATGCAGAAATCATCATTAATAATGTTGATTTTGGTGTATGGAAATTTGTAATCATACAATTTGCAATACTAAAATCATGAGGAGGGAAAATAAATTTATTTGTCCACCCTTCAAAAGGATTTAATGTATTTTGTGATGAAACAGAACTTTCAATAGCACGCATTGAAGTTGTTCCTACAGCGCAAATACGTTTTTTCTTTGCTTTTGCATTATTAACAATTTCACAAGCTTCTGGAGTAATAATTAACTCTTCTGAATCCATTTTGTGTTTTGATAAATCTTCAACCTCAACAGGATTAAAAGTTCCTAAACCTACGTGAAGTGTTACTTCTGCAAATTTTATTCCTTTAATTTCTAGTTTTTTCAAAAGGTGTTTTGAGAAATGCAGTCCAGCAGTCGGTGCTGCAACAGCTCCTTCTTCTTTAGCGTATATCGTTTGATATCTTTCAGCATCTTCTGGAGTTACGTCTCTACTGATATATTTAGGAATTGGAGTTTCTCCAAGTTCTGTTAATTTATTTCTGAATTCTTCGTAAGAACCATCATAAAGGAAACGTAATGTTCTACCACGAGAAGTAGTATTATCGATTACCTCAGCAACCAACGAATCGTCATCACCAAAGTATAATTTATTTCCGATACGGATTTTACGAGCTGGATCAACCAAAACATCCCAAAGGCGTTGCTCTGAATTAAGTTCTCTTAATAAGAAAACTTCAATTCTTGCTCCAGTTTTTTCTTTGTTCCCGTACAGACGAGCAGGAAAAACTTTAGTATTATTTAAAATAAGAACATCACCATCATCAAAGTAATTGATTACATCTTTGAACATTTTGTGCTCTATAGTTTGTTTTTTACGATCAATTACCATCAAACGAGATTCATCTCTGTTTTCAGCTGGAAATTCAGCTAAAAGTTCTTTTGGTAAATTAAATTGAAAATGAGATAATTTCATGTAGTCTATTTATTTAGAGTGCAAATATACGACTGTGAGATAGGCGTTGTCAAGTCTTTTGGCTTTTATTTAGTTTAAAAATTACAAACTTCAAAGTTTATTCCTGTTTTTAGCCGTAAACATTGATTATTACGCAACTATTTCTGCTGTCTCAAATCCTAAATTTGTTAAATCTTTCCAAAAATCTGGATACGATTTAGAAACTACCCCTGCTTCTTCTATAATTATTGGCACTTTTAATGCTAGTGGAGCAAATGCCATCGCCATACGATGGTCATTATAAGTAGCAATTTTTACATTTGGATTAATCTCATTTGTAGCAATAAGTGTTAAACTATCATTGGTAACCGAAATAGCAGCTCCCAATTTAGTTAGTTCTATTCTTAACGCTTCAAGTCTGTCTGTTTCTTTAATTTTTAAAGTATGTAAACCCGTTAAATGACAACCTATCCCTAAACCTAAACAAGTAACTACAATAGTTTGCGCAATGTCTGGAGTATTGTTTAGCTCGAAATTTACAGTTTCAAATTTAAAATCAGTCTGTTTTACCAAAGTCATTTTATTATCCTGAAATGTAGTTTGAACTCCCATTTTCTCGTAAATCGATGTCAATGCAGAATCTCCTTGCAAGCTATCTTCTTTGTAACTACTAAGGGTGATCGAGGCTGTATCAGCAAGAGCAACCAAACTAAAAAAGTATGAAGCTGAACTCCAATCTGACTCAACAACCATTTCTTTTGTAACCACCTCTGCTTTTGGATATACTTTAATTACATTTCCTTCAAAACTAGTCTGGATTTCTAAATCATTAAGCAAAGCCAAAGTCATTTTAATATAAGGTATAGAAGTAATCTCTCCTTCTAAAGTCAATTCTAAACCATTTTCTAATTTAGGTGCTACAAGCAATAATGCTGATATATACTGACTACTTACGTTGGCAGCTAAAGTAACTTTTGAGGCTGTTATTCTCTTTCCTTTAATTCGAATTGGAGGATATCCTTCGTCTTTTAAGTATGAAATCTCTACGCCTAACTGAGCCAAAGCTTCAACAAGAATCTTAATCGGGCGTTCCTGCATTCTGCTTGAGCCTGTCATTACAACTTCTCTACCTTCATTAACTGCAAAATATGCCGTTAAAAAACGCATTGCTGTTCCTGCATGATGAATATCTACTATTTCCTCATTACCAACTAATGCTTTTTGCATTACTTCGCTATCATCAGAATTTGATGTATTTGCTAAACTAATATTGGGAAACAAAGCCTGCAACAACAACAATCGATTTGTTTCGCTTTTGGAGCCTGTTACTGCAATTTGTCCTTGTAAATTAGCTTGAGATGTTTTTAATAGTAAATTCATTGTAGGGTGATTGTTTTTATGCGTTTTGGCAAATTTATTTTAAAAAAAGGATACTCCAAAGCTTTACCTTAACTTATCACATTATTTTAATTTATCGTTGTTTTTATGACGGTCTTTATCTCGAATAGACTTTAAATCCATTTTTTTATCAAAAGCAGCCTGCAAATCAATTCCTGTTTGATTTGCTAAACATAAAACTACAAAAACTACATCGGCTAATTCTTCACCAAGATCTTTGTTCTTATCGCTTTCTTTTTCAGATTGCTCACCATATCGACGTGCAATAATCCTAGCTACTTCCCCTACTTCCTCAGTAAGCTGCGCCATATTGGTTAGCTCATTAAAATATCTAACTCCGTGTTCCTTTATCCAAGTGTCAACATCTAGTTGCGCGTTTTTTAAATCCATTTTTTATATTCTTTTTAAAACTATTTTTTCGTTCACTTTATCAACCATTCCTTTGTAATATCCTTGCAACATCGAATAATATTCTGCTGGTATAATGGCTGCATTTATCTGATGTGTAACCACCAATTGTAAAGTATTCTGACTGACAGCAGCCATAAATTTAAACGCCCCTAGATTATCTTCCATAGCTATTGCAACTGGCTCAGGAAGTGACTCTACCATATAACCATCAGGAATTTGAATTGTTATATTATATTTATCAGATGAAGGAAAACCATAATCTACAGGATATTCTCTCTTTTCTTGCTTAAATGGGTTTTCCTTTTGAGTATAAAATAACATTGGACTTATATAAATTTTCCCACCTATAACTTCACATAAATTAGAACCTGTAAATGAAAAATTTTCGACAGTAGGCAACTCAAATTCTTTTTCGTTTAATCTATTATATTCACTTATTTCAATTTTGTCATTCTCATTTTCTAACTTTTCTAAGTAAGAATCCTCTTTAACATTATCAACATTATTTCTAAATATCATTGCATTATAATCCGTGTACTGTCTTCTTGTCTTACCTACGACACCTCCCTCTGGAGTCACACTATAATTAATCGCGATATTATCAAATGACTGTTTATTAGGCATTAAATCAACTTCCTCAGAAGTTCCGTCTTTACGTATTAATCTTCCCATCCAATTTAAAGCTCTAAAAGGCAAAACGTTAGGAGTAGAAAATTTACTTGACCCATCTAACAAAATAACACCTTTATCCGTTTCTACAGCTGCAATTACATAATTAAAAGCCGTTCGATTAGGAAACATTGCAATTCCGTTAGAGCGAGTACTCACTAAAACTGGGTTTGCTTTTAATCCTGAAAAACGCAACATAGCTGTCAACATAAGATTTATATCTGCTATATTACCTGTTTTCTCCTTATATGCTTTTTTAACTCCATTATCGCATCCGTAATCAGAATATCCGTTCCAGTTAACTCTCGATTTTACAAAGTTAAGTATAGCCTTAATTTTCTCATCTTGAGTATTTACATTTGTTAGTAACACTTTTAAATCATCTTCAAAATATCCTGTTTTATTTAATTCTGGCCCAAAACTATCATAATTATATATTGTTTTGACAACTGAATTCCAATCTGCTGAAAATAATTCGATAGGTACATTTGGAAATTTCTTCACAGACAATTCATGCTCTATAGCCGAAGTATAGTTGTATATATTATTAACATAACCTTCTTCTTTCATCGCTGGTAAATTCTTAGCAATATAAGTAGTTTTAGTTTCCACATAATCTACTTTTTCATTTGAAAAAGTAGTTTTCATTGCATATCCAAATCCCCCTGGCTCGGACCTTTCTTTATTTACAAACACAATAGAAGCCGTTTCTTTATCAACTGTAACTACTGGAAAAATATATCCTTTTTGCTTAGCATTAAAAACATAATACTCTGGAATACGTGTTGTGAATTCTGAATAATTTACAGGTATAGAGGTTTGAAAATACCAATCTCTCATTGATCCTATACTTGGAGATTTTATAGTGTATTTATACTCAATAACAGATCCTTCTTTTACATTAGGCATTGTTATTTTTTTCTGATTACGATATTTATCTACATTCTCATCAAATACACCATCACTTTTTAATTTTACTTTTTCTATTTTACCAGCAACCAAATTATAAGTTACGGCATCCGAAAAAGTAACACTTTCTCTCGACATTTTATCTCCTACATAATAGGATACATTTTGATTTGCCCAATTGTACCCTTCTTTTTTATAAATTTTAATTCGACATTCAACATTAGTCATCATTACGAACCCCTCATTCATGCTATATTCAACACGAGAAACTCCCTTTCTATATAAGATTGCTGCAACAGCCGAAGTGTCTTTAGCATGTGCTTTTTCTTCTAATTCTGCGACGGATACTTTTCCTAATTTAAATTCTTGTGCTGTGATTTTCGAAAAAGAAAATACAACGAAAAAGACGATAGTTAATTGGTTAATTTTCATAGGTTAATTCTTGGTTAGTATAATTTTGGCATTATCATTTTTGTTAATCTGCTCTATAAAAAGGCGATATTCATCGTATTCTTTATTAGAATATTTCCCGTTATTGAGAAGCATCTTCCTTTTATATATTAGTTTATTGTTGTCCGTTTTAATGATTTCTGTTTTATATTCTCCGAATTTACCTTTTAATTCAAAAGTTGAAGGTAAAAATTCAATAGCAAAACCAGCAGGAAGGTTAATCTCAATTTCATTAGCAAACAAATAACCCCGCTGCAACTGAAATGGTGTTTTCCTATTTCTAATACGATTGACACTTCCATTATATCTATTAAAGGGATTTATCGGAAATATCATTTTGTCATTAGTAATCCTTCCATAATTTATTGCGCTTACCTGAATACCTTCAGTAAAACGAATATTTTCCTTATCATTACTTAAGTTTATTTTTACTAATTTCAGATTATCAATATTACTCCAATATTCTTTATAATACGCCTCTTTTTCGTTGGGTAGCAAAGTCTCAACTCTTGCTTTAGAGCCGTATCTAGCTCCTTCTGAAGCAATTGCTATAGAACCTGAAAAATCACCTTTCTCATCAATAGTATAAACTCCTTTAGCTATTTGAGTATTACCTTTATCTTCATAAATCTTAGTTCTAACAATTTCCCCTCCTTCTGGCTTAATTATTAAGACATTCCTATCATCTGTAAAAGTACCTTGATACCCAAAAGGATCAACTTGACTTGTGCATTCAAGCCAAATATACTTGTCTCCATTAGGAATTGATAACATCATATGATTTCCTTGCATAGAAACAAAGTCTGAATCTATATCAGTTTTAGAACTATCTCCATATAAAATTGTATTATAAGAAGGAACATCAACCACCTCTAAAAGCGCCTTTGTATAGTTTGTTAATGCTTTGCAATCTCCATAACCTAAACGATCCACATCATTAGCCAACATTGGTTTCCATCCACCAATACCAATGGCAATATTTACATATCTTGATTTTTTTTGTACATAGTCATAAACAATTTTTGCTTTTTTCACTGGATCTTTTTCATCACCTACCAATTCCTTTATTTTAGTTTTGGTTGCATCTGGCAAAATTGTTGTGCCTAATAAAATTTTATCCGCATACCATTTCCCAAAGGCTTGCCATGTGGTTGCATTTCCATCTACTCCTTCGAGATGAAAGCTTTCAAGCCCCATCATGACATAAGGATAGATTTCATTAAATGAAGGACTATAATCTTCATTTTTTTGAGCTAATATATTAGTAGCTACGTAAGATATCTGAGTATTTGTATCTGTAGTCTTTTTTATATCAAATCCTGACAATTGAAATTCTTTTTTTTTGAATCCCAAATTATTAGGATAGGTCACATTCAAGATGCTTCTTTCTACACTTGTATTATAATTGTCAATAGGATACCATTTAGGGAGAAAAGCAGTTGCCGAAGTTTCAACTTCACTTTCGTATACTAAAGTAA
Organism: Flavobacterium sp. EDS; assembly: GCF_020991525.1. Taxonomy (NCBI): domain Bacteria; kingdom Pseudomonadati; phylum Bacteroidota; class Flavobacteriia; order Flavobacteriales; family Flavobacteriaceae; genus Flavobacterium; species Flavobacterium sp. EDS. Next base: position 231,621 of record NZ_JAJMOZ010000007.1, on the reverse strand, counting down.
AAGGATATTGAATTGGTGTGTAATCTAAATAAATATAACGACTATCAGAGAAAATAGTTCCTCCACTTATTACACTTTCATCACTAAAATCCCTACGTTTTATCTTCTTTAATTCTTTGCCTTGCGCATCATACACAGTAGCTTCGATATTTTTAACCGTAGTAGATTTATCATAATACTCAATGGCATCAATAGCATTTAAACCTTTTCCGTTAAAAACAGTTATAACTCTTTTTTGTATCGTTTTCATACTTCTTTGAGAAGCAATCACGATGTCTATCTGATTTAAACGGATAACAGCATTTGCATTTTCCTTAAGACTATCAGAAATACCAATAGCGTTATATTCAATCTTTTGAGCAATAGAAGAAAATGAAAATAAAACAAGAAATAAAAAACGGAAAATCAATTTCATTTAATAAGTAATTTCGCCAAATATATATCATTTTTAGAGATATTTAACAAATACTTACTCTTTTTACTCCCTGTTTTTACTATCTATAATTATTGTCACAGGGCCGTCATTTAACAGACTGATTTTCATATCTGCACCAAAAATTCCTGTCTGAATTTTACTTCCAAATTCCTTCTTTAAAGTAGCCACAAAATTTTCATAAAGTGGAATTGCAATGTCGGGTTTAGAAGCTTTTATGTATGAAGGACGATTCCCTTTTTTTGTTCCAGCATGAAGTGTAAACTGGCTAACAACTATAATTTCGCCATTGATATCCTGAACAGAACAGTTCATGACATCATTTTCGTCGTTAAAGATTCTTATTTTGATTATTTTTCCAGCCAACCAATCAATATCTTCTTGTGTATCGGCATCTTCAATACCTACAAAAACAAGTAACCCTTTTTGGATATCGGCTACTTTATTATCATCAACCACTACCGAAGCTGAAGAAACTCTTTGAAGAACAACTCTCAAAATACTGGTGAATTATAAATTATAAATTGTGAATTCATTTCGTAGAAATAATTATGATAAACTTAAAGTCCAGATAAAATTAACTTTAAGACATCGGACATTAATCCATTTTTACTTTCTTGTTTCATCACTGGCAGCGCGATCTTCATTATGAATATCTGTACGATAATGTTCGTCTTCGCCTTCTAAAATTTTAAGATAACTATTATAACGTGACCAAGCAATTTCATCTCTTTCCAAAGCAGCTTTTATAGCACAATGAGGTTCATCTTTATGTAAGCAATTATTAAATTTACACTGATCTTTTAATTTAAAAAATTCAGGAAAATAACCACTCACTTCTTCTTTTTCCATATCAACAATACCAAAACCTTTAATACCTGGTGTATCAATGATACGTGCACCAAAAGACAAGTCAAACATTTCTGCAAATGTTGTTGTATGCTGTCCTTGTTTACTCGCTGTCGAAATCGTTTTTGTTTTAAGATGCAAACTAGGTTCCATAGCATTTACAAGAGTTGACTTACCAACCCCTGAATGCCCAGAGAACATTGTTACCTTACCAATCATCATTCCTTTTAACTCTTCAACACCTTTTCCTTCTGTTGATGAAATACGCAAACATTTGTATCCTATTTGCTCGTATACATATTGCATATACAATTGTTCATCAAGCGTGGCTTCATCAAACGTATCAATTTTATTAAAAATCAAAATAGTTTCGATACCATATGCCTCAGCTGTAACCAAGAAACGGTCGATAAAATTAAATGTTGTTGGTGGATTATTAATTGTTACTAATAAAAATACACAATCAATATTAGATGCAATAATATGCATCTGATGAGATAAATTCACGGATTTACGAACAATATAATTCTTTCTTTCGTGAATATTATGAATCGTTCCTGTTACAGTATCTGAACTTTCTTCGAGTTCATAATCCACAACGTCGCCTACAGCTATAGGATTGGTACTCTTAATACCTTTCATCCTAAACTTTCCTTTCATTCTACACTCTATAAAATCGCCACTTTCGGATTTTACGGTGTACCAACTCCCTGTAGATTTGTAAACGGTTCCTGTCATTTTTTAATTTTAGATATTCTGATTTTAGTTTTTAGATTCAAAACCAAAATCTTTGCAAAGATAAATGATTGTTTTTCGTTTAAAGTTTAAAGTTCAAAGTTTTTAACCTCAAGTATAAATTAAAAAATCCCCACCACTTTCTTAAAAGCGATGGAGATTCTATTTTCGAGAATTATTTACCATTCAATTAATATAAAAACATTTAAGTTTAATGCTTACAAATCCTTATATGAACTTATATCTCTTATATGGTTTAAAACAGATTATGCGTTAAGAATTCTCTCTTGGTGACTAATACTTTCTTGGTGAATTGCTTTGAACATTTTAAGTACAAATTCTTCTGACAATCCTTTTTTCTCCCCTTCAAGAATCATTTTTCCTAAAATTTCATTCCAACGGTTGTTTTGAAGAATAGCAACGTTTGCATCTTTTTTCACCTGACCAATTTCGTCAGCAACTTTCATACGTTTTCCTAATAAATCTAATAAATTAGCATCTAAGACATCGATATTAGCTCTTAATTTCGACATTTTTTGGCTATATTCATCTGTTTTATCATCCGTTTTTCTTACTCTCAAATCTTTGAAAATTTGTTTCAAAGCATCTGGTGTAACTTGTTGTGCAGCATCACTCCAAGCATTATCCGGATCAGTATGAGTTTCGATAATCATACCATCATAATTTAAATCTAAAGCTTCTTGCGTCACTTCAAGAATCATTTTACGATCTCCTGTAATATGAGATGGATCAATAATTAAAGGTAAATCAGGGAATTTATTTTGTAATTCGATAGCAATCTGCCATTCTGGAATGTTTCTGTATTTTGTTTTTTCGTAAGTCGAAAACCCTCTATGTATTACACCTAGTTTTTCGATTCCAGCCATATGTAAACGCTCTACACCACCTAACCACAAAGATAAATCTGGGTTGACAGGGTTTTTAATCAAAACGATTTTATCTGTTCCTTTTAACGTATCTGCAATTTCCTGAACTGCAAATGGATTTGCTGTTGTACGAGCTCCAACCCATAAAACATCAATATCATGCTCTAAAGCCAATTTACAATGTGCTGCAGTTGCAACTTCAGTTCCCATTAATAAACCAGTTTCAGCTTTAGCTTTTTGTAACCATTTCAATCCAATTTCTCCTACACCCTCAAATCCTCCTGGACGTGTTCTTGGTTTCCAGATTCCAGCTCTGAATATACTCACATCAGAATCTTTTAATTCATGTGCAATTTTTAACACTTGCTCTTCAGTTTCAGCACTACAAGGTCCTGCTATTACTAGTGGATGATCTAATTTGAATGCTTCTAACCAATTTCTCATTTCTTTCTTATTTTCCATCTTTTCTTTAGTTTATTTTTTAGTAGTAATTCCGTTTAATATTTCTTTTATTTTATTCACACTTTCCATTTCCTCATAAATGGCATTATAATCATCTGCAACCAGTAAGTCTTTAAACTGGGTAAGATTTAGTATATATTCTTCCAGGGTTTCGATTACCTGTTTTTTATTTTGTTTAAAAATTGGCGTCCACATTGCTGGTGAACTTTTTGCCAAACGAACGGTACTTTCAAATCCACTTCCCGCCATATCAAAAATATCCTGTTCGTCTTTCTCCTTATTAATAACTGTCTTTCCTAGCATAAATGAACTTATATGAGACAAATGCGACACATAAGCAATATGTTTATCATGCGATGTTGGATCCATATATCGTATGCGCATTCCTATTGCTGTAAAAAGCTGTAAAGCCTTTTCCTGTAATTTAAAAGTGGTTTTCTCCACCTCGCAAATAATATTCGTTTTACCTTTAAAAAGCCCTTTTATTGCTGCGGAAGGTCCGGAGAACTCTGTTCCTGCAATCGGATGAGTAGCAATAAAGTTTCTTCTTCTCGGATGATTCGCAACTGCCTCACAAATTGGTTTTTTAGTAGAACCTACTTCAAAAACAATTGTATTCTCTCCAATTACATCCAGAACTTTAGGCAAAACGGTAAGCGCAACATCTACAGGAACTGAAACAATCACAAAATCAGCAGTTCCCAAATCATCGAAAGTCGACGCTTTATCGATAACTCCTAACGCAATTGCTTCTTGCAGATGCGCTTCGTTATTATCAATTCCGTAAATAGTAGCATTTGGATATAATTCTTTGATATCTAAAACCATTGAACCTCCTATTAACCCTATTCCTATTACGTGTATATTCATTTTTTATTTTTTATTTGAAGCTTCCCGATAGCTATCGGGGCCTGCTGTCCGGCTCTATCTTTTTCTAGCTAAAGAAGCTATAAAAAGGATACCGCTCCCATCAGGGCTAAATTTTTCATTTTTTCAAGATCTTTTCGTTCTAGATTTAAAATTCTGTCATCTCGAGCGGAGTCGAAGGCTTATGAAAACCAAAAGGGTTTCGACTTCGCTCAACCTGACAATCTAAAATCTATCTATTGCCTCTTGTACTTTTTCTTCTTTCACACACAACGAGAATCTGATATATCCTTCACCATTGCTACCAAAAATTGTTCCTGGCGTTATGAAAATATGTTTCTCATATAATATTTGGTCAATGAACTTTTCTGATGATTCAATTCCTTCTGGAAGTTTTGCCCAAACAAAAAGTCCAACTCCTTCTTTATAAACTTTGCAGTCTAACTTTTCTGCTAACTTTTCTGTTAATTCACGACGGCGTCTGTAAATCTTATTTTGATCTTCAAACCATGATTCATCACAATTTAACGCTGCAATTGCTCCTTTCTGGATTCCGTAAAACATACCGCTGTCCATATTACTTTTTACTTTCAAGACAGCATCTATAATTTCAGGATTTCCTAAAACCATCCCAACTCTCCATCCTGCCATATTAAAGGTCTTACTCAGTGAATTCAGTTCTAATGCTACATCCTTTGCTCCTTCAACTTGTAATAAACTCATTGGTTTATCATTTAAAACAAAACTATACGGATTATCATTAATCAATAAAATGTTATGTTTTTTAGCAAAAGCAATCAATTTTTCAAATAACTCTAAACTTCCTCTTGCCCCAGTAGGCATATGAGGGTAGCCCAACCACATAATCTTTACTTTCGAAAGATCTAATTTTTCTAAAGCTTCAAAATCTGGCTCCCAATTAGTGTTCTCTTTTAAGTCATAATAAACTGGAACTGCTCCAACCAAATTGGTTACCGAAGTATATGTTGGATATCCTGGATTCGGAATTAAAACATGATCTCCTTCATTCAGGAAAGCCAATGAAATATGCATGATCCCTTCTTTAGATCCCATCAATGGTAAAATTTCATTAGTTGGGTTTAAAGCAACATTGTAATTATTCTGATAAAAATCGGCCATTCCTTTTCTCAATTCTGGCAATCCCTGATAACTTTGATATTGATGTGCATTCTCATCTTGCATTGCCGAAACTATTGCTTCGATAACTGCTTTAGAAGGATTTAAATCTGGACTTCCAATTCCCATATTGATAATTGGCTTGCCTTCTGATTGTAGTTGTCTTACTTCTCTAAGCTTTGAAGAAAAGTAGTATTCTTCTACGACATCTAATCTTTTTGCTGTTGTAATCATGGTTCAATTTTATATTTTATTAGCTTTGGGCTTTGAGCCGAAAGCTTTATACTTTTCTTTTGACTTTCTAACTTTCGATTTTCTGAGCTTATGACCCGCTTAAAGGTTTTGTGTTTTTATACTCACCTAAAACTTTAAAGTACTCAGCCATAATTTGAATTAGTGATTTTGCCTTTGCATAATCTTCGTAATCTTCAAAAGTTACATCTACGAAAAATGAATATTTCCAAGGTGTCTCTATTTTTGGCAACGATTGAATTTTTGTTAAATTCAGTTTGCAATCGCTCATTACATTCAAAACCGCTGCTAAACTGCCACGTTTATGATTTAATTCGAATTTAATCGATGCTCTGTTGATCTCATTTTTTGGTAAAAAAGAATTTTCTTTCTTAATGATTACAAAACGAGTCATGTTGTTTTTGATTGTCTGAATTTCTGGTGCCAAAATTTCTAAATCATACATAATTGAAGCCGTTTTACTTGCAATTGCTGCGATTCCAGTTAATTGTTTTTCCTGAATTCTTCTTGCAGTTTCAGCAGTATCTTTATCCTCTACCAATTTAACATTTGGATATTTTTTCAAGAAATCCATACATTGTAATAATGCCATCGGATGTGAATGAACCTCTGTAATATCCTCTATTTTTTGACCTTTTAACCCCATTAAATTCTGAGAAATATTTAAATAATGCTCTCCAATTATGTGTAAATTATTCTTATCTATCAAAGCATAATTCGGAATAATTGGTCCCGCAATTGAATTTTCGATAGCCATTACAGCCTGATCTGATTTTCCAGAAAGTAAGCTATCAATTAATTCCTCGAATGACAAACACTCGTCAATATCCACGTTTTCAACGAAATACTCATTCACTACTTGATGGTGAAATGAACCTTTAATACCTTGTATTGCAATTTTTGTTGTCATATACTCAAAAAAAAATCCTGATTTGCATCAGGATTGTATATTAGTTTTATTTGTCTTTTAAATTTTCTCAAATAACCATAGCACAATCCTCACTTCTACTAAAGAAGAAATAAAAAGAGTTGCTAAAATAAAAACGGTTGCTTGACATTTTGTTTGTGTTTTTCAATAAATTCTCTGCGAATGTATAAATTATTTTTACCGCACCAAAAAAAATAATGCTTTTTATGAAACAAAAAAGGATTTCTTAACAAATAAGCTCGATTTTGTAAGATATTTAAATAAATCGGTCTTAAAATGCGATTTAAGTAATTGCTAATTAGTGATTGTAGATGTCTCCAAACTTCTCTTCCAAGAATATTATATGAAAAACATTCTGATTTCTTAATCCTAAAAAAGGTCTATTATCTCCATTTGCTCTAAAAACCGTTAAATCTGTTACATCTGGTGAAACAAATTTAGGCAAGTCTGGCTTTATTTGTCTAACAGGTATTTTTTCGGTTCCAAAGCCATGCTTTTGCGCTACATTTATCTGATTCCAAGTTAGATTAGACAACTTTTTTAATCTCTCAATAAAATCAGCATAAAACTTAAAATCCTTATTAGGCTCTGTCTGCAAATACTTGAAGCAAAAAATTGGATAGTTTAATTCAGTATTATTTTGAGTAGGAACTGTTATTTTACTTTCCCTAATATCTCTCTTTTTAATTTTTCCCATCTACTCGATGATTTGAGTTTTAAAATACTCTCTCAGCAAGTCATAAGAGATTTCTCCTTGGGGGTTTTCATGAAAAATTTTCTTCCATGGCAATTCTGCATGTGTCATTTCCATCAACTTTATGGCAGAAAATTGCCCAAATTCGGTCATTACTTCCTTAAACAATTCATTTTCTTCCTCAGTCAATTCAATAATTTGCACATCTTCATTTAGAGTGATGGCTCCTGAACCAAAATCTTTAAAATGGTCAAACATATCCCTCACAACAGGACCATATTGCCAAGCTTCAAATTCTTCTTCAAATAATTTCTTATCATATACAGCTATAAAAAAACCCTGCATATAATACAGTATTTTTTGCAGTTTTAAATTAGAAATAATCTCTCCCTGACTAGCGTCTGTATGTGCAATAATTTTATGTGCAATTTGTAAAACCGGATAACTCATTACTATTCTTTTTTACAAATTTAAACAATTATTTTCTTCCATTCATCAAGCCCAATTATTTCATTAATTTTCACTTCAAAACAATTTCCGATGAAAAAACTTTCAAACAACACTTCACACAATCTTTAATATTACAAAAATGACAGATGCAGTAAAAAACAAAAGCAGCTACCTTACGATAACTGCTTTCTATTAACCAAGAATAAATCTTTCCTCTTTATTCTATTTTTTTTCTTCTAAAAATTATTACGATCCACACATTTCACAATCATCCGGACCTGCTGCTTGAGCTTTTAATAGCATTGCTTTATAATCCTCTACGTTTATTGGCTCAACTTCTGGAGCTAAAACTGCAACCGGTGCTTTAGCAACTGGTGCAATTTCTTCTTTTTTATCGTTGTTTAATGTAAATTTAATTGCATCTACAGCCGATTTTGTTCTCAAGTAATACATTCCTGTTTTTAAACCTGATTGCCATGCATAGAAATGCATCGATGTAAGTTTAGAATAGTTTGCATCTTGCATAAACAAGTTTAATGATTGCGACTGGTCAATAAAATAACCTCTTTGACGCGACATATCTAAAATATCTTTCATAGACATTTCCCAAACTGTTTTATACAATTCTTTAAGATCAACTGGAATTCCATCAATATTTTGAACTGATCCATTATGACGCATAATCTCTTGCTTCAATGTTTCGTTCCACAAACCTCTTTCTACTAAATCATGAAGTAAATGTTTATTTACTACAATGAATTCTCCAGAAAGCGTTCTTCTTGTATAGATATTTGATGTATATGGCTCAAAAGCTTCGTTATTCCCTAAAATCTGAGAAGTAGATGCAGTAGGCATTGGCGCAACTAATAAAGAGTTACGAACACCGTGCTCAACAACTTCCTTACGCAATGAAGCCCAGTCCCAACGTCCTGACAATTCTTCGTCTTTCATTCCCCACATATTGTATTGGAATTCTCCTTTTGACATTGGAGACCCTTTAAATGTAGAATATGCACCTTCAACTTTAGCCAATTCCATAGATGCAGTTACGGCAGCAAAATATAATGTTTCAAAAATTTCTTGATTCAATTGTTTTGCATCATCGCTTGTAAATGGCATTCTTAACATAATAAAAGCATCCGCAAGTCCTTGAACTCCTAAACCAATCGGTCTATGACGAACGTTAGAATTCTCTGCTTCTTTTACTGGATAATAGTTTCTGTCAATTACCTTATTTAAGTTGAATGTTACACGTTTAGTAACATCATATAATTTTTGATGATCAAATTTTCCATTCTCAACAAACATTGGTAATGAAATCGAAGCTAGGTTACAAACTGCAACTTCATCCGGAGATGTGTACTCAATAATTTCCGTACATAAATTCGATGAACGGATTGTTCCTAAATTCTTTTGGTTTGATTTACGATTTGCTGCATCTTTATACAACATATACGGAAGTCCAGTTTCTACTTGAGATTCAAGAATTTTTTCCCAAATTTCTCTTGCTTTGATTGTTTTTCTTCCTTTTCCAGCTGCTTCATAACTTAAATACAAAGCATCAAATTCTTCGCTGTGTACATCTGATAATCCTGGACATTCATTAGGACACATTAATGTCCAAGTCGTATCTTCTTGAACTCTCTTCATGAATAAATCTGGAATCCACATTCCAAGAAATAAATCACGTGTTCTCATTTCTTCCTTACCGTGGTTTTTTCTCAAATCTAAGAAATCAAAAATATCAGCATGCCAAGGCTCAATGTACATAGCAAAACTTCCTTTACGTTTTCCGCCACCTTGATCAACATAACGAGCTGTCATATCATACACACGTAACATTGGAACAATACCATTAGAAGTTCCATTAGTTCCACTGATATAAGATCCAGTTGCTCTTACATTATGTATTGCTAAACCAATACCTCCTGCAGATTGTGAAATCTTAGCTGTTTGTTTTAACGTATCGTAGATTCCATCAATACTATCATCTTTCATTGTTAATAAGAAACAAGATGACATTTGTGGTTTTGGCGTTCCTGAATTAAATAACGTTGGCGTAGCATGAGTAAAGAATTTTTTAGACATTAATTCATACGTTTCAATCGCAGACTCAATATCATCTTTATGGATCCCTATAGAAACACGCATCAACATATGTTGTGGTCTCTCTACAATTTTCCCATTTATTTTTAATAAATAAGAACGTTCTAAAGTTTTAAATCCAAAATAATCGTAATTAAAATCACGGTTATAAATAATTGTTGAATCTAGAACCTGTGAGTTTTTCTTAATTACTTCGTAAACATCATCTGCTAACAAAGGAGCCTCTTTTCCTGTTCTTGGATTAACATAATTATACATATCCGTCATCGTCTCTGAGAAAGATTTTGTCGTATTAGAATGTAAATTAGAAACAGCGATACGAGCAGCTAATTGAGCATAATCTGGATGCGCAATAGTCATAGAAGCCGCAGTTTCGGCAGCAAGATTATCCAGCTCTGAAGTCGAAACTCCATCATACAATCCCTCAATAACGCGCATGGCTACCTTAACAGGATCTACAAGTTCATTTAACCCGTAACACAATTTTTTGATTCTGTCTGTAATCTTATCAAACATTACTGGCTCCTTACGACCATCTCTCTTTATTACGTACATAAGCTTACTTTTTTATTGTTATTGAAAAAATGAAAGACACAGAAATAATGAATTCCCGCACTTAAACATTGTGTGTTTTATAATTAATTTAGGAGTTAGTAGCTTCCCAATAGTTTGCCTGTTCTTAATCTAAAAATATAGATCAAAAATTAGTCAGTAATACCATTTGAATCTTCGATTTGGGAAAAGAGATCCAACCTTTAAATTGTTTAGTTATAGAAACCCTCGTTTCTTAATTTTTTTATCTTAGTGCGTGGTTCACTAAAATCTACAGTCGTCTAAAAATCTGCATCAAAGCTAATTTTTTGCGAATCGCTATCTCCAGCTGAGCTGCTATTCATCACTCCTGCTTTTTGATATTCTGAAACTCTTTTTTCAAAGAAATTAGTTTTTCCTTGAAGTGAGATCATGTCCATAAAGTCAAACGGGTTTGATGAACCATAAACTCGGTCGCAACCTAGCTCAACAAGTAATCTATCCGCAACAAATTCTAAATATTGCGTCATTAAAACTGCATTCATACCAATTAAACTTACAGGAAGAGATTCTGTTACAAATTCTCTCTCGATATCTAAAGCATCAACAATAATTTCTTTGATTCTATCTTTTGGAACTTTGTTTATTAAGTGGTGATTGTGTAAATGCACTGCAAAATCACAATGAACTCCTTCATCACGAGAAATTAATTCGTTTGAGAATGTCAAACCTGGCATTAAACCGCGTTTTTTCAACCAGAAAATAGAACAGAAAGCACCTGAGAAGAAGATCCCTTCTACCGCTGCAAAAGCAATTAAACGCTCCGCAAACGAATCAGACTCGATCCATTTTAGTGCCCAATTTGCTTTCTTTGCAATTGCAGGAAAAACATCTAGCGCATTAAACAACTGATCTTTTTCAGCTTCATCTTTTACATAAGTATCAATAAGAAGTGAATACGTTTCGCTATGAATATTTTCCATCATGATTTGAAAACCATAGAAAAATTTAGCCTCTGCATATTGTACTTCGTTTACAAAGTTCTCAGCAAGGTTTTCATTTACGATTCCGTCTGATGCAGCAAAGAATGCTAATATGTGCTTAACGAAATATCTTTCATCATCTGACAACTTGTTATTCCAATCATTCAAGTCTTGATGTAAATCAATTTCCTCAGCAGTCCAAAAACTCGCTTCCATCTTCTTATACCAATCCCAAATGTCATGGTGTTTGATTGGAAAAATTACGAAACGGTTCTTATTTTCTTGTAAAATTGGTTCGACTTGTGACATTGTTGTTGTGTTTTATTTTAAAAAAAATCAATGAATTTTCATCCATTTCTGTAGACTACAAAGATTGTCATTTGTTGGCTAAAATAAAAGCCAAACTTATTCACAATCGGCTCTAGTTTTTAACAAAGCGCTAAAAACAGAATAATTTTCATACAATTATTAACTTATTGAAAATGAAATAGTTAAATCTTACCAAATTCACATTAACAACCGTAAAATATAGGATTTTTAAAATAAAATGCAAGACTTATTTATAAAATTTTAAAATCTATTTTTAAAATAATTTGCAATTCTTTTTATTGTAATCCTAGGCTTATTTAATTATGAAAAATAAGTTAAATCTTAAGAGCGCTTTAGGTCATGTGCAACTTTTTCAAGCTCCGCATACCAATCTTCACCAAACTTGCGAATTAAAGCTTCTTTAACAAATTTATAAACAGGAACCTCAAGCTCTTTACCTAAAGAACAGGCTGCGTCGCAAATATCCCATTTATCATAATTTACTGCTGCAAACTCGGTAAAATCTTTTACTCTAATTGGATACAAATGACATGAAACTGGCTTTTTCCAGCTTACGATTCCTTGATTATATGCTTGTTCGATACCACAAAGCGCAGTTTTTCCATCGAAAATCACATATGCACAATCTTTATTATCAATCAATGGTGTTTCAAGATCACCATCAGTACCTTTAATCCAAGCTCCTTGTGCTTCGATAGCAGCAATTCCTTCTTTACGTAAAAACGGCTTTACTTTTGGATAAATTTCCTCCAAAATCTTCGTCTCTTCTTCGCTTAACGGAGCCCCAGCATCGCCATCGACACAGCAAGCACCTTTGCAAGCAGATAAATTACAAACAAATTCTTTTTCAAGAATATCCTCAGAAATGATAGTTTTTCCTAATTGAAACATGATATATAGTGTACTGAATTATAAAATGCAAAGGTAATCAATCTATCTCGATGCCGGTAAGATAAAATGAACCAAAAAAAAGCGTTTCAATTCTTACTACCTAATTAACGAAACAAAACCGTATCTTGTTACAAAGATCACACAGGAGCTATGAAAACGCATTTTTATAACAAAAAATAACAGATTAAAGCTAATTTGTTAAAAAAATCCATTTATTTTTTACCTTTGCCCATGTTTAACTCTTAAATAAAAACAAATGCTAGAAATAGACTTAAAAGAAATAATTACTGTCGGAATGGTACTCTTTGCTGTAATTGATATTGTTGGTTCTATTCCTATTATTGTTAACCTAAGGTCAAAAGTTGGACATATAGAATCCGAAAAAGCATCAATAGTTGCTGGTTTAATAATGATCATCTTCCTTTTTATTGGAGAAGGATTCTTAAAAATAATCGGTATCGATGTACATTCTTTTGCTGTAGCAGGATCTTTTGTCTTGTTTTTTCTTGCTTTAGAAATGATATTAGGAATCCATATATATCGTGATGAAGAAGCTAGTTCCGCATCTATTGTTCCGCTAGCCTTTCCTTTAATCGCAGGAGCCGGAACGATGACCACGCTACTATCATTACGTTCACAATTTCACACTATAAATATTGTAATCGCAATTATACTTAATATAACTCTTGTATATATTGTTTTAAAATCATCTTCAAAAATCGAAAAAATGCTAGGAAAAAACGGACTTGGCGTGGTTCGTAAGACATTTGGAGTCGTACTTTTAGCTATTGCTGTTAAATTATTCGCAGCTAATGTTAAAGGTTTGTTTGTCTAAAATTAATTTTCATAAATTTACCCTCTAGAAATACTTAAAAATAGAAATTCTCGTTTGCGGAAACTCCAAAACAATATTTTCGACTTTTAAATACTTCTTTTAATCATTTAGAAATAAATAGTTATACTATGAAAATTTTTACTTCCATATTAGTGCTTTTAGCATTAGCCTTGATTATTTTCAATATTACTTTGCTGGATTTTCAAAATCCCCTACAAGGAGACAGCATGGTAGCTTTTATTGGAATCGCTGCTTCATTTTGTGCCGTACTAATTCTTTTGATTTTTAGAATTTCTAAAAAAATAGAAGAAAAAATGAACGATCAACAGTAATATGTTTGACGTTTTAATTATTGGCGGTGGCGTATCAAGTATGTCCTGTGCACTTGTTTTAGGATCTGCACAAAACAAACCTTTTGCCATTGATAAAAAAATTGGGGTTTTTACGCATCAAAAAAGCTCTTCTCTCCAAGATGCTCTTTTCAACAACGCTTACGGTATTCCACCTGGAAAATTAGGTTCTGAATTATTATCTGAAAGTACTGAGCATCTAAATCAGGAATACCCACATATTACACAAATACCAAATGAAAAAGTAATAAAAATCGAAGGTGAATATCCTGAGTTTTTAATTACCACCAACAAAAGCACATACAAAACTAAAATAATAGTTGTTGGAATTGGTTCTGCAAATACTTTTGCTATCGAAGGTTTAACTCAATATATTGAACCCCACAAAAAAGCACTTCCCGAAAAACAACGAATTCAGTTAAAAAACATTGATCACAAAGTTACTGAAGGAGTCTATGTTATTGGTACTCTGGCTGGCTGGAGAAGCCAACTATCTATTGCCGCAGGAAGTGGTGCTGCCGTTGCTACCGACATCTTAACGCTATGGAATAACGGTGTACAGACTCATGCGCACGATAGTACGCGATAATCTTTTAAAACATCCGTTTTTTTTTATTTTAACCATTAAGAGATTAAGAAAGATTAAACTTTAGGCGCTTTATAAACTTAATCTCTTAATGATTCAAAATTTTTAATGTTTTAGTGCTAACTTATTTTACAGAAACAATTTCTTTTACTTTTATATGTTTCTCCGTATCGGTTTTCCAAATATCTCCTTTTAAGAAAACCTCATCTCCTTCTTTTAATTTCTTGTAGTTTTCTGGACCGCCAAGATTTACAATACTTATTATAGCATAATAAATTTCATTTTTATCTGACTTAATCTTAGCAGTATATCCATCTTTACCAAGCTCAATAGATTCAACTTTCCCTGAAATAGTATCCTTGTCTTTCATAGTAGCACAAGAAATTACAAAAGCCATTAAGACCAACAGGAAACTTATTTTTTTGGCATTTCTCATCTTTTATATTTTACCATTGAACTATTACTAATTCTACTTCAATTGCATACAACTACCAGCAATAACTCTTACATTCTCATCAAATTGTTTCCAAACTCTACCGTATCTAAAAATTCCATCTAAGGGCTTATCATCATATTTCCCTCTTAATAAAACAGTGACTCCTACAACAGCAGTATCACCAATTACACTAATAATTTGATCTGATGCTTCTAGTACTTCGATTTCCATTTTACCTGAACGATATGAATCTAAATCGATCTCCTTAGTGATTGTTTGTCCATCTGGTAAATTAAACAACAAATCATCGTGAAGAAATTTTTCCAGAGCCAAAACATCTGCATTTTTGAC
This sequence comes from Flavobacterium sp. EDS, assembly GCF_020991525.1. Lineage (NCBI taxonomy): Bacteria > Pseudomonadati > Bacteroidota > Flavobacteriia > Flavobacteriales > Flavobacteriaceae > Flavobacterium > Flavobacterium sp. EDS. The sequence goes on along the minus strand of NZ_JAJMOZ010000007.1, from coordinate 216,528 downwards.
AGCAGTTAATAGCTCGATTTCAGCATTTACAATAGTATTTATTTCCATTTTAAAAAAATTAGAATTATTTTTTCTGATTCAAAACAGCCTTAATCATTGCATCATTTTTAAGAATGACATCGTAGTAATAAATCTCACCATACAATTGTCTGGCAAATTCGGCCGTAATATAACGATTAATTATCGCTTTGTTTTTTTCTAATTTTAAATTCAATCCATTTTTAAGAAGATACTTCTGGAAAGAATTAAAATATTCATCTGTTGACTTCATTTTCACAACGAATTCTTGGTAATTCAATCCCGAAAATGCTTTTCTATTTTTATCCAATTGTTCAAAAACAAAATGTCCAACAATTCCAGTTTGCAATAAATAAGCAGCACCTTCAGTGCCATGTTCTATTTCGATAGGCACAAAAACATCTGGCACAATACCGCCACCACCATAAACAATTTTACCTTTTGGCGTTTTATATTTTAACGAATCGACAACCTTAATACTGTCCTTACTATATAATTCTCCATTACTAAAACGAGAATCGGATTCTTTAAAATAATCTTCATTTCCATGGTCATATGGTTTTTGTATAGAACGTCCAGTTGGGGTGTAATATCTTGCAACTGTTAATCGAACTGCCGATCCATCATTAAAATCCATTTCGCGTTGTACCAATCCTTTTCCAAACGAGCGACGGCCTATTATATTTCCTCTGTCGTTATCCTGAATTGCCCCTGCTAAAATTTCACTGGCCGAAGCACTGTTTTCATTAATCAATACTGATACTTTACCATTTTCAAAACTACCCTTTCCTGTAGCATATGTTTTTTCTGTATCTCCATTCTTATTTTTAGTAAAAACGATAAGCTGCTTGTCTTTCAAGAATTCATCAGCAATTGCAACGGCTTCTTCCATATAACCTCCTCCGTTGTCACGAAGATCGATAATTAACGACTGAATCCCCTTTTGCTTTAGCTTGGTTAAGCCTGATTTAAATTCTGCGTAAGTTGTTTCAGCAAAACGGTTTATCTTTATATAACCCGTGTTTTTATCCAATAAAATAGACACATCAACACTCTTTATAGGAATAATATCTCTTTTTATTTTAACTTTTAATTTCTTTTGTTCTGATTTTCGATAAACAGTAAGTTCTATCTCTGTTCCTTTTTTTCCTTTTAATTTAGCAAATAAACTATCTGACGGAAGTTTTCGCCCGAATAATTTAGTTTTTCCAACATATAAAATCCTATCTCCAGCCAGAATTCCTGCTTTTGCTGAAGGTCCATTTTCTATTGGTTTTATTATTGCCACAGAATCTCTGTACATATAAAAATTCACACCAATTCCAACAAAATCACCTTTCATACTCTCAGCAACTTCTGCTAATTCACTTGGTGGAATATAAACGGAATGAGGATCTAATTTTGACAGAATATTATCGACTGTAAGATTAACAATAGAATCTGTATTTACACTATCAACATACTCATTATTAATGAAATCAATTAATTTATTCAGCTTATTCTTTGAGTTGTTTTTAGCCAAAAATTGATCCTGTGCCGGGGTACTTAATAAGCTTCCAAGTACAGTTCCTAGAGCCAAAGCTGCTCCAATAACTATTGGTAAATATTTAGTATTGAATTTCATATGTAGCTAATATTTGTTTTATGAGAACAAACTAATGTATTCTTCATAAGTAATCCTGCCTTCTTAAATTACAGCAACCTTCTACTCTTCTAATACAGGAATATGCTCTACTTCTACACCTGCTTTTATTAAAAACTCGATTCCGGCATCATCACGATATCCGTTTTGGTAGACTACTCTTTTTATTCCCGATTGATGAATCAACTTACTACATTCTTTACAAGGCGAAAGCGTTATGTACAACGTTGCTCCTTCGCAAGATTGAGTTGATCGCGCTACTTTTAAAATAGCATTAGCTTCAGCATGCAAAACATCCCAGCGCGTTAACCCCTCTTCGTCCTCGCAACAATTCCCAAATCCAGATGGTGTACCATTGTAACCATCTGAGATAATCATTCGGTCTTTTACGATAATTGCACCAACTTGCTTGCGTTTGCAATATGACAACAGACTCCATTCTTTTGCTATTCGCAAATATGCTTTGTCGTATCTATTTAATTTTTCTTTTTCCATTTTTATCTATTCCATATTTCGCTCTCAATAACCATCGGAATTACAACTCCTATTATAAAAGCCGACATAGCTAAAGTCCAATCACGTTTTGAAAAACGAAAAATTGTTTGAACAATATATGAGATTATTAAAACTACAAAAACTACAATAATTTGAGCTGCCTCAATCCCCAATGCAAATTCTCCCAAAGGCAACAATTTTGATGTTGGACTTCCTCCTAATATTGTTTTAAAATAATTAGAGAATCCTAATCCATGAATTATTCCAAAGAAAAGTGTTATAAAAAATACTAAATTAATACTTTCTGTTTTAGATGATTTCCCTGCTGTAAAAAAATTAAAGAAGGCTGTTATTAAAATCGTTATCGGAATTAAAAATTCGATAATATTTACTTTGATAGTAATAACTCCATAAACTGAAAGTAATAATGCTAATGTGTGACCAACAGTAAAAACGGTTACAAGCAATAAAATTCTTTTCCAATCCTTAAACGAATAAGGAATAGTTAAAGCCATTAAAAACATTACGTGATCGTATGCATGAATATCTAGAACGTGTTTTAATCCTATTTGAAAATAAATCCAAAAATCTGACATGAGTATTTTAATTTTAATTGATAAAGGGTCTGTAAACTTACGATTAATTTTGAAAATGGTAGATTGCTACTCCAAAATGATTAAATAAAAATAAGTTAAAATTGTAGTTTTTCGAATTGTAAAAATTATAAAAAAATTAAAATTAATAATTTAAAAATAGATTTATCTTTGTGATACAAAAAACCAATTAATTATGTCATTTTCAGATTTATTTGATAGCGAATTTAAACTAAGAAATAAAGGTCACTTTTCGGCTATTGTTCGCGTAGCCCTTGCTGATGGAAAAACAAACCAAGAAGAAAAAGCCTTTTTAGACAAGTTAGCTTCTCGATTAGAAATTTCAGACGAAGAGTACAAAGAGATTCTTGCTGACCCAATGAAACACCCAATAAACGCACCTTATTTGTATTCTCAACGTTTAGAGCGTTTATACGATTTGGCTCGTATGGTACACGTAGATCACCAAATGGGGGACAGTCAAGAAATTATGCTAAGAAGATTTGGATTAGCACTAGGATTTACTCCTGGAAACGTAAACTATATCATTGCAAAAGCACTTTCATTAGTAGATAAAAAAGTAGATTTAGATACTTTTACTTTCGAAATGCAGAATATGAATAAATAAAAGTATTCAGTAACGGTGTTCCGTACCAAAACTGGTACTAAAAACTGAGACTGGTATTAAAAAACAAAACCCGACTATTAACTAGTCGGGTTTTGTTTTTATTACTTAGCCGCTTTAAGCATAAACTCTTCTGCTTTTTCGACCATATTGTAGCTTCCACAAAAGAATGGAACACGTTGGTGTAGTTCAGTCGGATTAACCTCCATAATTCTATTAAAACCATCAGATGCTTTCCCTCCTGCTTGCTCAGCTATAAATGCCATCGGATTACATTCGTACAATAAACGAAGCTTTCCTTTTGGCGCTTTGCTACTTGTTGGGTACAAATAAATTCCTCCTTTAATCATGTTTCGATGAAAATCAGAAACTAAACTTCCGATATATCTCGAAGTATAAGGTCTGTCGTCTTCTTCATGTTGACAATACTTAATATAATCTTTTACTCCTTGTGGAAAATGAACGTAGTTCCCTTCATTAACAGAGTAAATTTTTCCATCTTTTGAATATTTCATATTTGGATGTGACAAATAGAATGTTCCAATTGCAGGATTTAACGTAAATCCATTTACTCCATGTCCAGTTGTGTAAACCAACATTGTTGAAGTTCCGTAAATTACATACCCTGCTGCAACTTGATTAACTCCTGGTTGCAAAAAATCTTCAAGTGTAACTGGTGTCCCTATTGGTGTAATTCTTCTGTAAACTGAAAAAATAGTTCCCACAGAAACATTTACATCAATATTAGAAGATCCATCAAGCGGATCCATCAAAACCACATATTTATTATTATGACTGTTATCACTCCCCTGAACAGTAATAAAATCATCATTCTCTTCTGAAGCAATTCCGCAAACAATCTCACGATTGATTAAAGTTTGAATAAAAACTTCATTTGCATACACATCCAATTTTTGCTGATCTTCTCCTTGTATGTTTTGCTCTCCAGCTGCGCCAACGATGTCAACTAAACCAGCTTTGTTTACTTTATAATTAACGACTTTGGCTGCCAATCGTATAGAGTTGATAATTCGGGAAAGCTCTCCCGACGAATACTGAAATGCTTTTTGGTTCTCAATAATAAACTCTCCTAGTGTTTTATTGCGTTCTTCCATTATACTATATCGTTGTAGATTTTTTTTTGAAGTCACAAATATCGCCTTTTTTGTGAAATTGATTTAAAAATTATTTAGTTAGTTTGTCCGTATTGTATATTTGTTAATCAAAAGCAACAATCAAGTTCGAAAAAACCATTATTTTAGATATAAATACATTAATAATAAGAATTTATGAATATTAGAAAAGGAAACCCTGATGACATGAAAGCTGTTTTAGGCTTAATTCAGGAACTAGCCATATTCGAAAATGAACCAGATGCAGTTTTGGTTACAGAGAGCGATTTAGTTCGTGATGGTTTTGGAGAAAATCCTCTTTTTCATGTATTTGTAGCCGAGGTCGATGCCGAAATAGTTGGAATTGCCTTATACTATTACCGATTTTCAACCTGGAAAGGCAAAACAATACATTTAGAAGATTTAATTGTTAAAGACAAAATGCGTGGATCTGGTTTAGGAATGGCATTATATTCCAAAATAATGGAGCAGGCAAAAAAAGACAAAGTAAGAAGAGTCGAATGGAATGTACTAGATTGGAATACTCCTGCAGTTAAATTCTATGAAAACTCTGGAGCCAAAGTCTTCGAAGAATGGCGTGTTGTTCAAATGGATGAAGCTGGAATCGATACTTTTTTAGAGAAAAAATAAAAATTTAAGACACAATATATAATAATAAATAATGAGAGTATTCAAATTTGGTGGTGCCTCAGTGAAAGATGCTGAAGGAATTAAAAACGTATATGACGTTTTGCAAAAAGTAGGTTACGAAGATGTATTGCTTGTGGTTTCAGCTATGGGAAAAACCACAAACGCTCTAGAAGTTGTAATAAAGAATTATTTTGAGAAATCAAGCGAGTTAAATGCATCTGTTCAAGAAGTAAAAAAATACCACAACCAAATATTGCTGGATTTATTCGAAAATGAAAAGCATGAAGTTTTTACTGCTGTAAATGCGTTCTTTTCAGAATTAGAATATTTTCTTGCCCATAATAAATCTCCTAATTATAACTTTGTCTATGATCAAATTGTAAGTTTTGGGGAGTTAATTTCGACTACTATTTTAAGTCATTTCATGAATTTCATGGGCGTTCAGACCCAATGGATTGACGTACGTAACTTCATAAAAACTAACGCAACTTACAGAGATGCTGAAGTAGATTGGGAATTAACCCAAAAAAATATTGGTAAAAATGTAAAGCGAAATATACTGAACATAACTCAAGGTTTCTTAGGTGCCGATGAAAACAACTTCACTACAACTTTGGGTCGTGAAGGTTCTGACTACACTGCCGCAATTTTTGCTTATTGCTTAAATGCCGAAAGTGTTACCATCTGGAAAGACGTTCCTGGAGTGATGAATGCTGACCCTCGTTATTTTGAAAATGCAAGTTTACTTAATCAAATTTCATATCGTGAGGCTATCGAATTGGCATTTTACGGAGCAACGGTTATTCATCCAAAAACATTACAGCCTTTACAGAAAAAAGAAATTCCACTATATGTAAAATCTTTTATCAACCCATTATTAAAAGGAACAAGCGTTTCTAAGGGAGTTGATTTAGAACCTTATTTACCTTGTTTCATTGTAAAGAGAAACCAACTTCTAATTTCTCTTTCATCAATAGATTTTTCTTTTATTATGGAAGAAAATATCAGTGAAATTTTTGCCTTATTCCATGAGTTTAAAATAAAAGTGAATTTAATTCAAAACTCAGCGATTAGTTTTTCTGTTTGTGTAGAAGATAAATTTGAAAATTTCAATGATTTGAATGCTATCCTTTCGAAAAAATTCAAAGTTGATTTCAGTGAGAATGTTACCCTATATACTATTCGTCATTTTGATGATAAAGCTGCTGAAACTGTTGAAGAAAACAAAGTAGTTTTACTAAAACAGGTGAGTCGTGAAACCATGCAAGTAGTAACAAAAGACATCGATTAATTTTCTTTAAAAAAGTTAATTACCTAATTCCACAAATAAATAATAAAGGCTTCTCTTTTTTAAGTGAAGCCTTTATTTTATGGTTTCCGTTTTCTTTTTAAATCTTTAATTGTTTTTTTCAACTCTTTAATTCGCGCTTCATATTGTTCTACGACTTTATCCGACAATTGATTTATAATAAGCGTTTCATTTAAATCATTAGTAGTTTCTTCATCTTGTCGTATATCATTTGTCACCAATTCTTCAGGGATTATCTTGAAAAGCTCACATATTTTATTAGCATAACTTGCCCAAGAACTACTCTCTCCTCTCTCAATCCTAGCATAAGCCGATTGGGATAAGTGCAAATAATCTGCTACTTGCTCTTGCGACATCTCCTTACTTTTACGTAACTTTTTAAGCTTATTTCCTATAATTACATTCATTATTTAACTTTTTGCAATAACAAACATAAGAAATAAACTATATTTAATTTAAAATAGGTTTGAAATAGTCAATTAACGCATAAGATTTATCTAAGATTCAGACATATATTTGTTTATACAATATATTATTACTAACCATTAAATTATCATATTATGAAAAAATTTGAATTAAATGAAATGGAGAAACTAGAAGGTGGAAGCGCTAGACTTTCAGGTTGTGCTTTAACAGGCTTAGTAGCAGGAATTGCTACAGGTCTTAATCCTCTTGTTGGAGGTCTAACAACCGCTACGCGTTTTATTAAATTAGAAAATCATGAGTAAAGGATCTATAACAACGATGCTACTAATTATAACTATAGCGATATGTTATAGATATAAAATTTACAAAGACAGAAAAAAATAGTTCTATCTATTGAATCATCCATAACCTCAAACACAATTAATCATGTTTGAGGCTTTTTAAATTAATCATATGGAAAAACTAGGAACCACAGAAATTTTACTTGTAATCTTTGCAATTATATTATTATTTGGCAGAAAAAAATCCCTGAATTAATGTAAGGAACTGGAACTATAACTGGTGCGGTTGGAGAAACTCTCCTTTAGGCTGTTGCAGATAGTTCATCAAATCTAAAGCTACAAGTATTTCCAGAGAAACGTTTAGAATTAGATGTAGAAAAAATTAAATTTATTAATTCTTTATTAGAAACACCTGAAGACACATCATTAACTTTTACACTATAATAAATGAATATTTTTCAAAAAATACGCAAAATAGGGATATCTCAGTTTGTTTTATTTTTATAACAACTGCAATGTTTTTTTGGTCACGCTTTTTTAGTGATAAAGAATTTAGTTGGGCCACTATATATGAACATCGCGAAGACACAAAAATGTACATTGCTTTATTGTATGGATTTATATCGGCCCTTTTTATACATGTTGGGATATTATCTTGTTTTAAATTCCCACCTTCAAAATAAAATCATCTTAAATTAAGAGATGAACAAATATTTTATTTCTAGATAACTTGATTTCTTTTTATGCCCTTTTCAAGGTTTCACATATAGTGAAACCTTGTATATTATTATAGGTCTCTTTTTCTTTTTAAATCTTTTATTACTTTTTTCAACTCTTTTATTCGCGCTTCGTATTGTTCTATCACTTTATCTGACAATTGGTTAATGATGAAAGTTCCATTTAAATTGTTGTTTTCTTCTTTATCCTCTTCCTTAATTAAATCTTCTGGACTTATCTTGAAAACCTCACATATTGTATTAATATGGCTAGCCCATGAACTACTCTCTCCCCTTTCTATACGTGCATAAGTAGATTGCGACACCCGTAAAGAATTCGCCACTTGTTCTTGCGACAAATCCTCACTTTTACGCAATTTCTTAAGCTTATTACCTACAAATACATTCATGATCTCACTTTTAATTTACAAAACTATAAGAAATATTTTACTATTACACGTATTTAGAATAGAAAAAACCAATTCCGCCATAAAATTATTTTAAAACTATTTCTAGATTTGTATCACACAGATCTAATAATAACCACTAAACTACCCCAAAAAACAAACTTACAGATCCTCAATTATTCGAAAATAATAATAATATCCATTCTTTAGTTGTGATCAAAAATCTAAAAAACACATCTTTATAACATTCTTTAATTCATTGATAAAAACCTTACTTAAATTTCACAATTATAAATACTACTTTTGAGGTTTTGGAGTTAAAGTATTTATGATTAAAAAAATACTATTTTGGATTGTAATTATCTTTTGTTCTGGACTTCATGCCCAGGATATAAACTCGCACTATAAAATCAAAAAGATTGGTTTTTCTCGAGATACAATTCATTTAGAAAATTACAGTATTAACTCTAGTTTTTTTAAACTTTTCAATAGCAACAAAACACTTATTGATAGCACTTTATACAAAATAAACTTTCAAAAAGGAACATTACTTTTAACTGAAAAATTAACTTCAACCACTGATTCTCTAATAGTTGAGTATTTAAATTTTCCTGACATATTAACCAAAGAGTATAAAATTTATGACTCTAATAGAATTGTAAGTAATGGAGCAACCTCCGAATCATTATACCAAATCCAACCTAAAAATACAAAAACGGTTACGCCTTTTGATGGATTAACTACTTCGGGAAGTATCACTCGTGGAATAACTATTGGCAATAATCAAAACACAGTATTAAACTCTAATTTAGACCTTCAGATTACAGGAAAAATATCAGACAATGTAAGTATTCGTGCTTCATTACAAGACAATAATATTCCGCTACAAGATGGGGGCTATTCTCAAAAACTAGATCAATTTGATAATATTTTCATAGAACTCTTTAGTAACAATTGGGCATTACGAGCTGGAGATATTTTTCTTGAGAATAAAAAAACACAATTTCTTAATTTTGATAAAAAAGTTCAAGGACTTGCTGTAAATTTTAATTTTGGTGATGCTGACAGTAAAACAAATGTTTTTGCTTCAGCGGCATTAGTTAGAGGTCAATACGCTAAAAGCACTCTCACTGGGCAAGAAGGCAACCAAGGCCCTTATAAATTAACAGGCCAAAATGGGGAATTATATATATTAGTGATTTCGGGTTCTGAAAGAGTATATGTAAATGGTATTTTATTAAAACGCGGAGAAAATAAAGATTATACTATCGATTATAATGCTGGTGAAATTACTTTTACTTCACTTTTTACCATTACTTCTGAAATGCGAATAAGTATTGAATACCAATATTCAAATCAAAATTATACCCGATTTGTAACGTACGCTGGCGTTACTCATGAAAATAAAAAGTGGAGCTTTGGAGGATATCTATATTCAGAAAATGATTTAAAAAATCAACCGTTACAACAAAATTTGACAAAGGAACAGGTTGCAATATTAAGTAACGCAGGAGATGATACAAATGCTATGATTGCTCCCTCAGCATATGCAGATACCTATTCTGACAATAAAATACTTTATAAAAAAATAATAGCAAATGGAGAGGAAGTTTACGAATTCTCTAACGATCCGAAAGATGAATTATACAATGTAAAGTTTAACTTAATTGGTCCACAATCTGCTAATTATATCCTTAAGAATGTAAATACTATAGATCGTATTTATGAATATGTGCCACCAGTAAATGGGATCCCGCAAGGTAATTATGCTCCAGTTATTAAACTTGTTGCTCCTATAAAAATACAAGTAGCTACCTTTTTAGGCAAATACAATCCAACTGAAAAAACAAATTTTGATTTCGAAATTGGGGTTAGTAACAATGATGCAAACTTATTTTCGAATGCACAAGATAGCGACAATAAAGGAATCGCTACCAAAATAAACGCAAAGCAACGTTTGTTTACCAAAAGCTGGAATCTGGATGCATTTATAAACTATCAATTTATTCAGGAAAACTTTAAATCGGTTGAACGCCTTTATAATATAGAGTTTGATCGGGATTGGAATCTTCCCGCAACACGATTTGGCAACCAGAGTTTGCTGATTTCTGGATTAAACTTCGATCTTTTTCCTCATAAAAAATCATCAGATATAGGATTAGTTACCTATCAATTTGAAAATTTAGAATTTACCGAAAACTATTCCGGAAGTCGTCAATCTATTAGTGGACTCTTTAGATTGAAAAATTGGTCCATTCAGAATCAAGGTAGCTTACTCAATAGCAACAGCAATATATCGACCTCTAAGTTTTTAAGAAACCAAACCCAAGCTCGTTACCATTTTAATAAAAACTGGATTGGTGGTACATTACAACTCGAAGATAATCAGGAAAAAAACAAAGATACCAATCAATTTTCGGCTTTAAGCCAACGATTTAATGAATATGGTTTATTTATAGGCCGAGGCGATAGTACTAAGGTTTTTGTAGAATTAGGTTTTTTACGACGAAGCAATGATAGTTTACAAAACGGATTATTACAACATGTAAACAATTCTCAAACATACTACTTGAAATCAAAATTGATACAAACTACCAAAAGTGATTTGTCACTATATGCCAGTTATAGGGTATTAAATTTTGAAGACGCTACTAAAAAGAGAGAGCCTTCTTTAAACTCAAGAATTCTATATAACGATCGTTTTTTCAATCAGTTTATCCAAACTACTACAGCATACGAAACCAGCTCAGGAACGATGCCTCAACAAGATTATACATACATCGAAGTGCCCGCGGGGCAAGGAGTATATACTTGGAACGATTACAATAACAATGGAATTCAGGAACTACAAGAGTTTGAAATTGCTGCATTTATTGATCAGGCAAAGTACATTCGAATCTTTTTACCTAATCGGGTTTATATAAAAACAAATCAGAATAAATTCTCCCAATCAGTAACCTTAAATCCGAACCAATGGATAAACGAAACTGGTATAAAAAAAGTAATCTCTTATTTTTATAATCAAACTTCATTTATATTAGATCGCAAAGTAAAAAGTAACGGTGATCGTTTTGAACTTAACCCTTTTAATTCCTCTGATGAAAATGTATTGGGCTTAAATTCTAGTTTTAGAAACAGTTTGTTTTATAATCGAGGCAAACAAAACCATTCAACAACTTATACCTATTTACAAAACAAAAGCAGAAACTTACTTACAATAGGTTCGCAACAAGCCACAAACAGTTCACATCAATTGCAATATTCTCATTTATATGATAAGAGTTGGTTGTTAAGCTTTTTCACCAAAACCATCCAAACCGACCTTATTTCTGAAAGTTTTCCCGAAAAAAACTATAAGCTTACTGGCTATCAATTAGCTCCGAAAATCAGCTACTTATTTTCTAAGAGTACAAGCTTAGATTTCTTTTATGAAATTCAGAACAAAGACAATCAAATTGGCGATGAAGAAACCTTAAAACAAACCCGTTTGGGGACCTCATTCTCTTATGCTGGAGAGAAAAAAATAACGTTAAATGGAGAGTTTTCTTTTTACCAGAATAAATTCACAGGCAATGAATTTTCATCTGTAGGCTTTCAAATGCTGGAAGGCTTACAGACAGGCCAGAATTTAGTATGGAGATTGTTATTACAAAAAAATATTACACAATTTTTAGATGTCAATCTAAACTATCAAGGGCGAAAAGCCGAAATTGGAGCTACTATTCATACAGGAAACATTCAACTAAGAGCTTATTTTTGATGCATTTTAAAAAACATTACAATTAATTGATTAATTTTATTATGAATTTTAACACCTTAAAACATGAAAAAACTATTATTCCTTTGTTTTATGTTAGTTTTCTCTAGTAATTTTTACGCTCAAGAAACTGCTGTAAAAACAACTAAAGCCAAAGCTAAAACAGAAGCTGCTAAAGAGAAAAAAAAGGCTGCTGACTCTAAAACTGCAGCAGAGAAAAAAGCTACTAAAGAAAAAGCAACAGCTACCAAAAGTGTAGACGACAAAGTTGCAAAAACAAAAACAGATGCCAAAGCTAAGACCACTAAAGCAGAGGAAGCTGCTACAAAAAAAGCTGCCAAAGCAAAAACAGATGCTAAAAGTGCAACTGATGATGCTACTAAAAAAGTAACTAAAGCTAAAGCTGACACAAAAACAGCTACTGAAAAGGTAGAAAAAGCTAAAGCTGATACTAAGACAACATCAAAAACTACTACAAAAAAGGTTAAAGAAACTAACGAAAAGGCTCCTAAAGTAGCAGATAAAATTACTGGTGAATATAATGGTAAAAAAGTATATACTGGCCCAAGAGGCGGTAAATACTACATTAATTCTAACGGAAATAAAACTTACATTCAAGACTAAATAACTTGTTCTTGATAAACTAAAAAAAGGTTAGACTTCTTATCATGTCTAGCCTTTTTTAATTTACTAAAATAATAACTTAATATTTTAGTAATCATTTATAAATAAGGAAAACACTTACTATTTGTAACTTTCGCAGGGTTAACTTAACATAACCCAATTCTATATGAATTTAGATTCAACCAATAAAACCATTCTTATTGCTCCATTAAATTGGGGTTTAGGTCACGCCACAAGATGTATTCCTATAATTAAAGCACTACAGGAAAACAATTATATTCCGATAATCGCTTCTGATGGCATTGCTTTAGAATTATTACGAAAAGAATTTCCTTATATCCAAACATTAGAGCTGCCTTCCTACCAAATAGAATATGCAAAAAATGGCAAAAACTTTAAATGGAAATTAATCAAAAATAGTCCTAAAATGATTGAAGCTGTTCTGGATGAGAAAAAGATGGTGAAGTCCTGGATAAAAAAATATGGCATTGATGGTATTATCTCTGACAATCGTTTAGGAGTTTACTCTAACAAAATACCTTCAGTTTTTATCACACATCAATTAAATGTGCTAACAGGAAATACTACTTGGCTTACCAGTAAATGTCATCAATACTTTATAAAAAAATATACTGAATGCTGGGTTCCTGATATAAAAAAGAAACCCAATCTAACTGGTGAATTAGGTCATTTAAAATCCAAAAAACTTAAATTAAAATACATTGGTCCTTTAAGTAGAATGCGCAAGAAAGAAACGCCAAAAGTATATGATTTAATGGTTATCTTATCGGGACCAGAACCTCAACGAGGCTATCTTGAAGAAAAATTAAAGAAAGAAGTACTCCGTTACAAAGGAAAAGTAGTTTTTATAAAAGGTGTTGTCGAAAAAGACCAAAAAAAGGAAGTCATTGAGAATGTTACCTATTACAACTTCATGAATACACGACAACTAGAGCAAACTTTTAACGAAAGTGAACAAATCTTATGTCGTTCTGGTTACACAACCGTAATGGATTTGGTTAAATTAGAAAAGAAAGCTTTTTTTATACCTACTCCTGGTCAATATGAACAATTATATCTGGCAGAGAAATTACAAGAAGAAGGTCTTGTTCCTTACGCATTACAAGATGATTTTAAAATTGAAGATATCGCAAAAATCAATAAATATAAAGGACTACCTCAATACAAAAAGAAAGCAAAATGGAGTTCATTATTTTCCGTTTTCGAAAAACAATAAACTCCATCTTTATATTTTTTTAGAAATTAAATTGAGCTTGTATTCTCAATAGATTTCCCTGTTGTCGGTTATTTGGTAACACGCTATCTTCAAAAGTTCTATCTGCAATAACGTATTCTGCGGTAAGCTCTAGTGCTTTTAATGGTTGCCATTCTATTCCAATTTCATAATCCCTAACTACATAACTTCGGGCATCTTTCTCATATTTTTTCCCTCCATCATAATATTGAAATTTTGCAAAAGGATATAATAGTTGTTTTCCTAAATCCCATTTATAATTTAATAAAACATACCCCCCATTTATATTTGTTAAATCAACACTATTAGTTTCTTTGTTATAACGAGGCCCTTTACCTATGTTATATTCCGTTTGAATTCCAAAAGGTTTAGGGTAGAGAACAAATGTCGCCCCTACTCTTTGATCCTTAACATATTGTTTATCGGCATTTACTGGTACTCCTGATGAAATCTCATTGGTAAATGCCCATTTACCTGTATAAGCTTGAAGTCCTGGTTCAATAATTTGGTTTCCAATTACAAAAGGATAAGTAACTCTTGCAACAACATTCAAATCTCTGTTACTATCTAGTTTGTTTGCAATTTGTCCGTTGTAAACTCCAAAAGCAAAAACACCATAATCACCTGAACCTTTGTAACCATCTTTAACTAACATTTCGAAACGCTCTCTTATTTTGCTTGGTGCCCAATAAAAAAACACTCCTAAATCACGTTCATTTAATATAGCGCTATTCATTGCATCATTTCTATCCAAGGCAAGTCGAACAGAACTAGATTGCATATTTTCGAATCCATAAGGAATTTTACTTTGCCCTACACGAACACGGTATTCTCTTTTAGGATCAAATGAAACATCAAAGTATATGTCTCTAACTTGAACGAAATTGTTAATTCCTGTACTTGGCGAACTTGCAAAATCTGGTTGAAAGTAAAAAAATACATTGGGATGTACTTGTCCAGAAAATACTAATCGAGCACGTCTGATAAAAAATCCATTATTAGATTTCGCATTTGGCTCTGTAGATGTTGTTCCCCAAGATCTATCACACTGCTCGCATGAAACTTTATCATTGGTAGACAACAATCCGTTATATCTTATTTGTGCATAACCTCTCAAAGAAATTTTTTCGTACCAGTGCTCCTTTTCTTCTGCTTTAGGAGCAGGTTCCAATTTTGGTTCTGCTAGTGTTGCACTTTCTTTTGCCTTATTTATAGAATCTAAAATACGAACTACCTCTTTCTTTATTTCTTCTTTGTTTATCTCTTGTGCATGGATCCCACTGGCCACCAAAGATAAAGCTACAACTAAAAATTTTCTCATCTTATTTTTTTAACTCCGCGTTCAGAATGCAAAAATCACCCATCAAAGTTAACATAACGTTACCAAGATGTTATCATAATAAGAATTTAATATTAAGAACTGACCGACAATTTTAAATTGGTGTTAAAAGGAGGGTATTTTATACCTAATCAAGGCATTAAGATTACATTTATTTAACTTCAGTATTAGCACTCTTATATGCTTTTTCTAATGTGAATGAAAACTCTGAGCCTATACCAAACTCACTCTCTACATATACTTTCTCTTTATGAGCTTCGATAATATGTTTAACTATAGCTAGTCCTAATCCCGAGCCTCCTTCTGAGCGAGCCCCACTTTTATCTACTCTATAGAATCGCTCAAAAAGTCTTGGTATATTTTGTTTCTCCACTCCTTCTCCATTATCACTAATACGAATAAGTACTTTTTTCTTTGTAAGATTTACTACTCCAACTTCTGTTGTTCCGCCTTGTCTGCCGTATTTAATAGAATTTACAATCAGATTCTCTAGTATTTGCTGAATTCTATCTTTATCCCCTTTAACGAAAATAGGTTGCAGATATTTCTTCTCGTAAGTTAATTTTATCTTCTTTTTATCGGCTTTCATTTCCAATAAATCAAAAACATTTTGAATAAGCTCTATGATATCAAAATTAGTAATTACCAAATTTAAATCCCCTGATTCTAATTTAGTAATCATATCTAAGTCTTCGACGATATAAATTAATCGCTCTACTCCTTTTTCAGCTCGTTTAAGATATTTTTTTCGAATAGTCTTGTCTTCCATCGCTCCATCTAGTAATGTTGAAACATAACCCTGAACAGTAAACAATGGAGTTTTAAGCTCATGCGAAACGTTACCCAAAAACTCACGACGGTATTCTTCACGAATTTCCAGCATTTCGATTTCAAGCTTTTTATCGGTAGCGAATTTTTTGACTTCACGCGAAAGCGTTTCCATGTCGGTTGTAATCGGCTGGTTGATGAGTGTACTAGATTCTAGTAATGAAACCTCATCGTAGATTTTTTTTACTCTTCGGTAAATAAAACGCTCTACACGATATTGTAATACGACAAATGAGAACGCATATACAGATATGAGAAAAACAATACTAAACGGTAATAAATTTATTGTTTTATTTTTGAAGAATAATAAAATCAAAATTATTACGAATCCTGTAGCAAAGAGACTTATATATAATGCTGACTTTACAGCAAACTTATAGGTTTTTTTAAAACTTATTTTCATTTAATTCATGGATAGCTTTCTACAAAGATAATTCTGATTTCTTTGCATTATGCTTTTGTTTGGTAATCTTTAATTTAAACCTCGAATTTGTATCCTACTCCTTTGATGGTTTTAAATAAATCTTCGCCGATTTTTTCTCTCAATTTTCGAATATGCACATCAATCGTTCTTCCTCCTACAACTACTTCATTGCCCCAAACTTTATCAAGAATTTCATCACGCTTGAATACTTTTCCAGGTTTTGAAGCCAATAAATAGAACAATTCAAATTCTTTTCTAGGCAAAGCAATTTCAATATTATCTTTTACGATTTTATATTCTTCACGATTAATTTCGATACCACCTACATTTAATGTATCACTACTAACCTCTTGCTCTTTTAGGCGTCTCAACAATGCTTTTACTTTACTTACCAATAATTTTGGCTTAATAGGCTTAGTGATATAATCATCTGCTCCAGCATCAAAACCAGCAACTTGAGAATAGTCTTCACTTCTTGCTGTTAAGAATGTAATGATAACATTATTTAATTCAGGGATTTTTCGAATATGCTCACAAGCTTCCATACCATCCATTTCGGCCATCATAACGTCCATTATTATAAGATCTGGCAATTCTTTTTGTGCTTTTGCAATTGCATCTTTTCCGTTAGAGGCAGTAATTATCTGATAGCCTTCCTGAGAAAGATTATATCCAACAATTTCTAAAATATCCGGTTCATCATCTACTAGTAAAATCTTAGTTTGTGTTTTTTTCATAAAATGGCAAAAATTGGGTTATCTCATTGATACTTATACTATATAACATTCAATGAATCTAGTTGCGAGTGTAAAGATAATAATAAATCGACTGTTAAAAAGTAGTGTTAACCGTAATTTAATTTCATAACAATTTCATAATATATTGGAGACAAAAGAATAACAAGTAGCTAACATGAACTTTACACAACCGTCCTTTATTTGCAAAAAAATAAACAAACAACAAACGAAAATGAAATTCAACTTAAAATTTCTATTTATTACATTATTTATTTGTGCTGTTTCTATGGCTCAGACCAAAGGTACAATTTCTGGGGTTTTAACAGACAAACAAACTAATAATGAAGCACTTCCATTTGCAAACGTTCTTATTAAAGGAACTAACAACAGTGCTAATACTGATATCGATGGTAAATATTCGATAAACATAGCTCCTGGCAGCTACACAGTAATTTATAGTTTCTTGGGGTACGAAACTGTAGAAGCAATCGTAATTGTTAAAGCAAATGAAACGACAACTAGTAATCAAACATTATCTTCAGGGAGTTACACTCTTAAAGATGTAGTAGTAAAAGCATCGTCTGTAAGCAGACAAAAAGAATCAGCATTACTATTAGAACAAAAAAATGCCGTAGAGATCAAACAATCTATTGGAGCTCAAGAACTTTCACGAAAAGGAGTTAGCGATGTAGCAACTGCAGTTACTAAAACTACTGGTATTACAAAACAAGAGGGAACAGGTAATATTTTTGTTAGAGGTTTAGGCGATCGTTACAATTCTACAACTATGAACGGATTACCAATTCCATCAAATGATCCTGAAAAGAAAAACATTAGCTTAGATATTTTCTCTACTGATATTGTTGAATATGTATCTGTTGATAAAGTTTATAGCAGTAAATTATATGGAGATTTTGCTGGAGGAAACGTAGACATAGCATCTAAAGATTACAAAGGAAATGGTTTCTTTAAAATCGAAATAGGATCTAATGTTAATACAAACGCATTAGCAGAAGACGATTTTAGATTACAAAAAGGCATTAATAGTTTTGGATTCTCAAACCCGAAAATTCCAAATAACCCTCTTACTCAATACAACTTCAATACTTTACAAACAGATAAAAAAGCGCCTTTCGCTGGATCTATTGGAATATCAGGAGGAAAAACTTTTAACGTAGGTGAGCAAGGTAAATTAAGCTTTTTTGCAACTGCAAATTTCAGTAACGAATACAATGCAGTCAAAAATGGTACAGCAAGAGGAAGTGTAAACGGTGCAGGAGTTGCATATAAAGACTTCCATACATACAAAGACATGAGCTACCAAACTAATTCTACTGGTTTGTTAAATATTGGATATAAAATTAACACAAATAACAAAGTTAATTTTAACACACTTTATATTAATAGTTCAACTCAGTCTAAAGAAGAATATTACGGTTACATAGTAGATATCGCCAATAATGGAAATGGATTGATCCGTCGTTTTAATTATGAAAAAAATAGTCTTTGGGTAAATCAATTATTAGGAGATCATAAACTAACAGACCGATCAAAATTAAACTGGGGTGTTTCATACAATATTGTTGACGGATCTATGCCGGACAGAATTCAAAATACTTTTAGAAACGAACCAAATGGCTATGTATTATCTACTATTTCAAGACCTGAAAATAATAGATACTTTCAAAAACTAAGAGAAGATGAATTAGCAGCAAATGCTTCTATTGATTATAAATTCAATAAAAATAGTGATGATGAATTTAAAGGAAAAATCACTTTAGGTGCGAATGGAAGAATCAAAAACAGAAAATTTGAAGCTACTCAATTCAACTTTCAATCAAATGATGGTTTCAGAAACTTTATTGTTGATCCAAACAATCTAGATTTGTTTTACAACAATGACAACTTCAATAATGGATACTTCAACGTTTCGACATTTAGAGGAAACTCTCAAATTAGTGATGCTCTAGATCCTCAAACTTATAATGGTAAGCAAACTATCCTTGGCGGTTATGCTAACACAGAATATAAATTCAATCCTAAATTAACAGCTGTTTTGGGCCTTCGATTAGAATCATTAATTCAAGATGTTGACTGGAACACACAATTAGGTGATATTGGAAGTGATAGATTAGATAAATTGGCTTTCTTACCAAGTTTAACAATGAAATATGAGTTAAACGAAAAACAAAATTTACGTTTAGGATTTAGTAAAACATATACTTTACCACAATTTAAAGAAAGAGCATTATTTGTTTATGAAGAAGTTTTACAAGTAAAAATAGGTAACCCATATTTATACGAATCAGATGATTACAACTTAGATCTTAAATGGGAAATGTTCCCTAAAAGTGATGAATTAATTTCCTTTACTGCTTTTGGTAAATACATCCTTAATCCAATGAATGAAGTTACAATTGCATCTTCTTCAAATGATATATCTTACATTAACACAGGTGACTATGGATATGTTGCTGGAGGGGAAGTTGAATATCGCAAACAGATTTTTAGTTTTAATGATGCTAATTCAAAAAAACTTACTGCAGGTATTAATGCTTCTTACTTATACAGTAATCAGGAATTAAATTCTGAAAAAGTTGAGAGAGAAACTGATTACCAAGTTGATTTCACAAACAAAAAGAGTCAATTTACCGGAGCTTCTGATTTACTTTTAAATGCTGATCTTTCTTATCTAACTGAATGGAGCAATAAAGAAAAAAGCTTAAACACCACTATTGCATACTCTTATTTTTCAGATAGAATAAATGCTATTGGAACAAATGGAAGAGGAAATTTAGTAGACAAAGCATTTGGTTCATTAGATTTTATTGCAAAAACCAAACTGAATAAAAACTTAGGATTAGACTTTGTTGTAAAAAACATCTTAGATCCTACAATCAGTAGAGTTCAAGAAAACGTCTCTGGGGATGTTAACGTTTTATCATACAAAAAAGGATTAGGAATAAGTTTTAAACTTAATTACAGCTTTTAAGGCTACATCAAACACAGAACTAAAAAAGGATCAGCATTAAATTGTTGATCCTTTTTGTTTTAGAGATAACCAAATAACTAGTTACTCTATACAACCTATAAACCAAAACTTTAGTTAACAGCTAAGTAACATTAATTTAATCTTAAAATAGGTTTTTATTAAACTAACAATCACAGTTACTTAACATTCGTAAAAGATTTCTAATCCATCTTTGCATCAAGATATTAAACACAAAAATTATCAAAACAACCATGAAAAAATCAATTGTAAAACTATTTGGGATTATTGCTTTATCAACTAGCTTACTTACAAGCTGTTCAAGCGATAACAATAACGACAGCAAAAAACCAACTTCTACATTTGTTGTAAATGCTAACGACTTTAAAGGAACTATTAGTGACGGTGAAGTAGTACTTGACGCTAGTACAGTTTACAAATTAACTGGAAAATTACAAGTAAATGACGGGGCTACATTAACAATTCCTGCAGGAACAGTTATTCAAGGTACTGGCGGAACAAAAGCTTATATTGCAATTGCGCAAGGAGGAAAAATTAATGTAAATGGTACAGCTGCAAAACCAGTTGTCATGACAAGCGGTTTAACAACTAAAGGCGCTGGAGACTGGGGTGGATTGGTTATCTGTGGTAGAGCACCAATTAACCGTGTTACTGGTGGAGCAAGTACAGCTCAATCAGAAGTTGCAGATTTAACTTATGGTGGAACTATATCTAATGATAACTCTGGTTCAATCAAATTCTTAAGAATCGAATATGCAGGAGCGGCTTATAACACTGAAAAAGAATTCAACGGACTATCTTTCTTCGGAGTTGGTTCTGGAACAGTTGTTGAAAATGTACAAGCTTTTCACGGTGCTGATGATGGATTTGAATTCTTCGGAGGTTCTGTAAACACTACAAATTTAATCGCTATCGGTAACGAAGATGATCAATTTGACTGGACTGAAGGATGGAATGGAAAAAATACAAACTGGTACGGAAAATTAAATTTTGGAAAAGGGAATAGAGGTATTGAAGCTGATAACTTCGAATTAGGATTTGCAAACACTCCAATTGCTAACCCTACTATTACAAACATCACTCTTGTGGGACCTGGAAGTACTGCTGATGCAACTATTTACACAGAAAATCAAGCTATAAAATTAAGAAGAGGGACTAAAGGTCTTATTTCAAATGTAGTTTTAAGCGGATGGAAAACTGGTATTGATGTTGAAAACGATGAAACTATTGCTTTTGTTGGAACAGCTTTAAAAGTATCTAGTGTAAACTACATCTCTGATATCGCTGTAGAAACTAAAGGAAAGAAAACAAATGGAACTGCTGCTGATGTTACCGCTGTTGCTACTGAATCTTCTGCTGCTAATGGAGCTGGAAGTGGTATCGCACAACCAACATGGGCTACTGGATGGTCAGTAGGTTTCTAATCAATAAAATACGACTAATTGTTAAAAACATCCTAAAATTTTAGGATGTTTTTTTTTGGCGTAGTTTTTGAAAACTTTTTTTAGTATATTTACTAGACTAAAATTAAGCGATGGCGAAAAACTACTTTTATATTACACTCTTATTGGCTTTTTTCTTTATTACTGCAGGTGTTTCAGCACAAGACAGTAAACAACAGCCAAAAACAGACGGCACCGTTATAGAGGGCTTGAGTTTGTATCCAAACCCTGTGAGTAATGGTAAAGTATATATATCATCTAAAAATGATTTAGAAAAAGAAATAACTATTTTTGACATACTAGGAAAAAAAGTATTACAAACACAATTAAGTTCAAGAGAGCTTAATATTTCTAATCTTTCACCTGGTGTGTATATCATAAAAATAAATGAAGAAAATGCAACTGCAACTAGAAAGCTAATTGTCAGGTAAGTTTTCAGAATAAAAACATAAAAAAGCTCCAAAGTAATATTGGAGCTTTTTTCTTTTAAATAAATTACCTTTGCAAAAAAAAGATCTTGATTACAACAACTGATATATTTACGATTTCTAGTCAAAAGCAATTTGAAAAAATAGCATTGAAAGTATTCCGCTTTCAATACGAAAACAACGTAGTATATCGAACGTTTTGCGATCACTTAAAAACAGATCCTCAAAAAGTAAAATCACTTACTCAAATTCCCTTTTTACCAATTCAGTTTTTTAAGAGCCATGCTGTGGTTTCAAATTCTGATCCTGCACAGGTTACTTTTACCAGCAGCGGTACAACAGGAATGATTACTAGCAAACATATTGTAACTGACGTTTCTTTATATGAAGAAAGTTACCGCAAAGGCTTTTCTCAATTTTATGGCAATATCGAAGATTATGCTGTGCTAGCTTTACTTCCGTCCTATCTAGAGCGCGAAGGTTCTTCATTAATTTACATGGTTGAAGATTTAATTAAACTATCAAATCACCCAGAAAGTGGATTTTATCTACACAACCACGAAGAACTTACCCAAAAACTAATCGAATTAGACCAATCTGGACAAAACACCATCTTAATTGGGGTAACATATGCTTTGTTAGATTTAATCGAAAAGAATTCGTTTAAACTACAAAACACTATCATTATGGAGACTGGTGGAATGAAAGGCAAACGCAAAGAAATGATTCGCGAAGAATTGCATAAAGAATTATGCGATGGTTTTGGCGTTTCAGCAATACATTCAGAATATGGTATGACCGAATTATTATCACAAGCCTATTCACTAGGCGAAGGAATATTCGAATGTCCTTCATGGATACAAATCCTTGTTCGAGATACAGAAGATGCTTTAACCTACGTAAAAGAAGGAAAAACTGGAGGTATAAACGTAATCGATCTAGCCAATATTAATTCTTGTTCTTTTATCGCTACGCAAGATTTAGGCAAAAAATATCCCAACAACTCTTTCGAGGTATTGGGACGTTTTGATAACTCTGATATTAGAGGTTGTAATCTGATGGTACTTTGATGTTTAATCGGTTAAACGATTTACCAATTACACCACTCTTACTACAAAATAATTTTTCTTCCCGCTTTGTAACAATACAAATTGGTTATTTATTAAATCTTTGTTAGAAAGAACAAACTCTTCAGTTATTTTTTCTCTGTTTACAGAAATAGAATTAGCTGTAAGAGCACGTCTTGCTTCCCCATTTGATTTAAAGAATCCTGTTTTTTCATTCAGAACTATTATAATCTCTAATCCGTTTTCAAGATCTGCTTTTGTAATTTCTGCCTGAGGCACACCATCAAAAACATCTAAGAAAGTCGCTTCGTCTAATTGTTTTAAATCATCAGATGTAGAATTTCCAAATAATATGTTTGAAGCCTTAATTGCATTTTCTAAATCAGCAGCAGAATGTACCATTACAGTAATTTCTTCAGCCAATCTTTTTTGTAAAATACGCAAATGAGGTGTTTCTCTATGTTCGATTGTCAAAGATTCAATTTCTTCTTTTGATAAGAAAGTGAAAATTTTAATATATTTTTCAGCATCAACATCTGAAGTATTTAACCAATATTGGTAAAACTTATATGGAGATGTTCTTGCAGCATCCAACCAGATATTTCCGCCTTCTGATTTTCCGAATTTTGTTCCGTCAGCTTTTGTGATTAATGGGCAAGTTAGAGCATATGCTTTTCCGCTTTCCATTCTTCTTACCAATTCAGTTCCCGTGGTAATATTCCCCCATTGGTCACTTCCTCCCATTTGCAAGGTACATTGCTTGTTTTTATACAAATGCAAAAAATCATATCCTTGTACTAGCTGATAAGTAAACTCAGTAAATGACATTCCTTCGGCAGCCTCTGATGTTAGCCTTTTCTTCACAGAATCTTTAGCCATCATATAGTTAACCGTAATATGCTTACCTACATCACGAATAAAATCAAGGAATGAGAATTCTTTCATCCAATCGTAATTATTTACCAATTCGGCAGCATTAGCTGAATTTGAAGTAAAATCCAAAAATCGAGACAATTGTCCTTTTATTGCTTCTTGATTATGACGCAATGTTGCTTCATCAAGTAAGTTTCTTTCATTCGATTTTCCTGATGGATCTCCAATCATTCCTGTTGCACCACCAACTAACGCCAATGGCTTGTGTCCTGATAACTGAAAATGTTTCAATAACATTACCCCAACTAAATGCCCTATATGCAATGAATCCGCAGTTGGATCAATTCCCACATATGCCACTCTCATTTGTTCCATCAAATGTTCTTCTGTACCTGGCATAACGTCGTGAAGCATTCCTCTCCAAGTCACTTCTTCAATAAAATTTTTCATTTCTTTTAAAATAATTTTTACAAATATAACGATTGTCTGTTGCAATCTCAAAAATGAATTTAAATTAAGAATGGTCAAAAAAATAAGAAAACTAAAAATGTGAGGAATCCAACAATCTAATTATCTTTACAAAATGGTTTTAGTAACAGGAGGAACAGGTTTAGTTGGTGCACATTTATTACTTCATTTAATTGAAAATGGAGATAACGTTCGGGCAATTTACCGAAACAAGAAGAAAATAGAAAGAACAAAGTCCGTTTTTGATTTATATAAAAAATCCCATTTATTCGAATCAATTCAATGGATAGAAGCTGACATACTTGACGTTCCTTCATTAGAAACTGCTTTTATTGATATAAAATATGTTTATCACTGCGCTGCTATAATCTCATTTGATCCTAAAGACGAAGATTTAGTTAGAAAAACCAATATCGAAGGCACCGCAAACATTGTGAATTTCTGTATTGCAAAACAAGTAAAAAAATTGTGTTTTGTAAGTTCAATTGCTGCTCTTGGTGACCTTGCTCCTCATGAGTCTGTCATTACTGAAGAAGTCGAATGGAATCCCGAAAAACCACATAGCGATTATGCTATTTCTAAATATGGTGCCGAAATGGAAGTTTGGCGTGGTTGGCAAGAAGGCCTGGATATTGTCATTATAAATCCTGGAGTTATCCTAGGACCTATTCCAAAATCTAAAAGCGATGAAAAAGGAAGTGCTGAACTTTACACAAAAGTAGCTAACGGGCTTTCCTTTTACAGTCTAGGCAGTACCGGATTTGTTACTGTAGATGACGTTGTGAGAATTGCTGTTACATTAATGAAGAGCGAGATAAAAAACGAACGTTTTACTCTAATTTCTGATAATATTGTTTTTAGAGATGTATTAAATACAATAGCAGATGCATTAAAAGTAAAAAGACCTGCAAATCATGCAAGTCCTTTACTTATGAAAATTATATGGCGAATTGACTGGTTTTTATCTACTTTTTTCCTGAAGAAAAGACAGATTACCAAAGCAACCGCAAAATCGTCTTATACAAAAGATATTTATTCGAATGAGAAAATAAAAACAGCTTTAAAAACTGACTTTAAAAATATTCATGAATACATTAAAGAAGTTGCAACTTTATAAAAAAAAAACACTTAATTACTTAAGTGTAGCTTTCTTTTTAAGCGAATCTGCTTTTACTGCTTTCACCAGTCCTTCTTTAGCTTTAATAGAGTCTTTTTTTATTATCTTACTCTTTTTCTTAAGCAATTGCTTTTTCTTATTTTCTAGCTTAATTAAGGAGTCCATTTTCTTTTCGTTTTTTTCTAAACGCGACCCCACTTCATCAAACATATCCTTATAACCATTATAATCAGCAGCGTAATACATATTGCTCTTAACAAATTGCAAACTATCTACTTTATATTTTTTCAATATAAACCTAGTCGGATTGGTATCACAAGAATCTAACGACATTGGGTTTTGATATTTTATAGCTTCTAGCAATGATAAATCATACATAATATCTATCATCTTATCTCTCTCAACAAGTCGCTCTGGCTTTTTAACCAACTCTTTTTTGCATCCAACAGCAAAGAATAATACCGAAATAATTATGATTATTTTTTTCATATTCTATCTATCAAATAATAATCTTTTCCCAGCATGAACATTTTTCACCTTAAACGAATTATAAACCAATTGTCCGTTTACAAAAGTGTGTGTAATTCTTGACTTAAAAGTATATCCTTCAAATGGTGACCATTTACATTTAGCCAAAATATTATCTGTATTTACACTCCAAGGCAGCCCTGCGTTTACAATCACCAAATCGGCATAATACCCCTCTCTGATAAATCCTCTTTTTTCAATTTTGAAAATCTTAGCAGGATTGTGACACATTTTTTCAACTATTTTCTCAATACTGATTTTCCCTTGATGATGAGCTTCAAACATAGCCACAACAGCATGCTGAACCAAAGGCCCTCCAGAAGGAGCTTTTAGATATGATTGTTTCTTTTCTTCTTTTGTATGTGGTGCATGATCTGTTGCAATAACATCTATTCGTCCATCAAGCAAAGCTTCCCAAAGTGCTTTTCTGTCATCGGCAGTTTTTACAGCAGGATTCCATTTTATAAAATTCCCTTTAGTTTTATAATCTTCATCTGTAAACCACAAGTGATGAACACAAACTTCGGCAGTAATTTTCTTTTCTTCCAAAGGGATTTTGTTGGTAAACAATTCCATTTCTTTTGCAGTCGAAAGATGAAAGATATGCAAACGTGCTCCTGTTTTCTTAGCCAATGCAACAGCTTTTGACGAAGAAATATAACATGCTTCGGCACTACGAATTAAATGATGCGCTGTTACAGGAACATCCTCACCATACTCTTCTATATATTTTGCTAGATTATTTTGTATTGTAGTTTCGTCCTCACAATGTACAGCTATAAGCATTGGTGTACTTGAGAATATCTTTTCGAGTGTTGCTTCATTATCAACCAACATATTTCCGGTTGATGAACCCAAAAATATCTTGATTCCTGCTACATTCTTTGGATTTGTTTTTAGAACTTCGTCTAAATTATCGTTGGTTGCTCCCATCATAAACGAATAATTCGCATATGATTTTTTTGAAGCTATTTGGTATTTTTCTTCCAGTATCTCCTGAGTTACCGCATTAGGCACCGTATTAGGTTGCTCAATAAACGAAGTGATTCCTCCAGCAACAGCTGCTTTCGATTCTGATTCGATATCTCCTTTATGTGTTAATCCAGGTTCTCTAAAATGTACTTGATCATCAATTGCACCAGGCATTAAGTAACTTCCTTCGGCATCAATAACAATACAATTAGAAGATTTCAGACTTATACTGTCTGAAATTTCTACAATTAAATCATTTTCGATTAACAAATCGCCTTCAAAAATTGACCCTTCGTTTACGATTTTAGCGTTTTTTATTAATATCCTATTCATTCTAATTGTTTTATAAAGAATTGACTAATTTTTTCAGTCGAAGTGAAATAACTCCAAAAATTGCCTCTTTGATAATAGCGTTACTCATTTTAGAAACCCCCTTAGTTCTATCTGTAAAAATAATTGGAACTTCGGTAATTTCAAATTTTTTACAATATGTTC
Source organism: Flavobacterium sp. EDS (assembly GCF_020991525.1). Taxonomy (NCBI): domain Bacteria; kingdom Pseudomonadati; phylum Bacteroidota; class Flavobacteriia; order Flavobacteriales; family Flavobacteriaceae; genus Flavobacterium; species Flavobacterium sp. EDS. Next base: position 188,889 of record NZ_JAJMOZ010000007.1, on the reverse strand, counting down.
TATATTTCATTTCGATTTGAAAAGCATATCCAACAAATTTTATTTTGTTAAGATTAATAGCTTCTAAAACCTCTCTTTTATAACAAACAAACCCAGCTGTAGCATCATGAATTTTCATTCCCGTTATGAATTTTACATAAACAGATGCAAAATAAGACATCAATACACGGCTTAATGGCCAGTTTACAACATTTACACCTTTTACATATCTAGAACCAATAGCAAGATCAGCACCTCCAAAATGACAAGCATCAAAAAGTTTTTCGAGGTCATTAGGATTATGTGAAAAATCGGCATCCATTTCGAATATATAATTATATTTTCGATCCAGAGCCCATTTAAATCCATGAACATAAGCAGTTCCTAATCCAGCTTTCTTAGCTCTGTTTTCTATAAACAATCTGCCTTCAAATTCTTCTTGAAGCATAACAACTTTATCTGCAGTGTGATCTGGCGAGTTATCATCGACAATAAGAAGGTGAAAAGGTTTATGTTGCGAAAGCACAGCCCTAATAATGCTTTCAATGTTTTCAATTTCGTTGTAAGTGGGAATTATAACAATACAATCATTCATTTTTCCGAGTAATTTCAACGCAAAAGTAAACTTTTTATAGCATTTCATTCATAATAAAGTTATAATAAAAGTAATGAGACAAAAAATTACTAATTTTGCATTGCTATGATTGAACACCTTCATCCAAGAATTACTGAAAATAAAGACTGGGCAACACTTTTGTTTGTGTTATGCTTTGCCGTTATTGCTATAACAAAGTCTATTTACGAAACCCGTTTTGGCGATTTTACCAAATTAATTTTTTCTGATAAATACGCCAAGATATATCGAGACAGTAGTCATATAAAAAGTGGTTTTACAACCATCTTATTCTTCATACAAATCATTTCTTTTGCATTTTTCATACAGCTTACACTTAGTAGTTTTGGATATGCATCCAAAACCGATTGGTTATTATACATTCAAATCGTAACCTTATTAGCTTTCTTTATTTTATCGAAATATTTAATCGAAAAAATAGTTGCTACTTCGTTCAATATCGAAGAATTTACCGAGCACTTTAACCTACAAAAAGTAAGTTACAGAGCTTATATTGGTATTTTAATACTCCCTATCAATGCAATTTTGTTCTATTACGATGGTATTTCGAAAAATGTACTGTTAATAATACTAGCTATATCGCTATGTATTAGCCTATTCTCATATTTTATTTCAATTAAAAACTATCAAAATGTAATATTGAGTAAGTTATTTTATTTTATTTTATATCTTTGCACTCTTGAAATAGCACCTTATTATTTTATATATTATTGGCTTACCAAAGAGGGTGCTTAGAAAATATTACAACTTATGAAAGTGAAAACAATTTTGGTGTCACAGCCTGAACCTAAAGTGGAAAACTCCCCTTATTTTGAGCTCCAACAGAAACACAAAATAAAAATTGATTTCAGACCTTTCATTCACGTGGAAGGAGTAAACGCGAAAGAGATTCGAGTTCAAAAAATCGACCTTAATCATTACACTGCAATCATATTAACTAGCAGAAATGCTGTTGATCATTTTTTTAGAGTAGCAGAAGAAATGCGTTACAAAGTTCCTGAAGGATTAAAATATTTTTGTCAATCGGAAGCCGTTGCTTTTTACTTACAAAAATATGTTGTGTACAGAAAGCGTAAAATTTACGTTGGCGCAAAAGATTTTGCAGATTTATCTCCATTAATCAAAAAGTACAAAGACGAAAAATTCTTATTACCAGCTTCTGATCAATTAAACGCAGACGCTCCTATTACTTTAAATAATTTAAAAGTAGATTGGACTCAAGCAATTTTTTACAGAACTGTAATGAGTGACTTGACTGATTTAGCTGATGTTTATTATGATGTCTTGGCTTTTTTCAGTCCAACTGGAATAAAATCATTATTTAAAAACTTTCCTGACTTCAAACAAAATGAAACTAGGATTGCTGTTTTCGGAAGCACTACTCAAAAGGAAGCTTTAGATTATGGTTTAAGAATAGATATTCTTGCTCCAACTCCAGAAACTCCATCAATGACTATGGCGTTAGAAAAATATATTGCTGAAGCAAATAAAGGAAAATAATCCTTTTACCTAAATAAATTAAAAGCTACGAAATTCGTAGCTTTTTTTATATAAACTTTTTAAATTATCTTAAATAAGAACCCTTTTCCTTTTAAGTTATTCTCACTCAAAAAAATCATTTTTACCCTACCATATCTTTGTAACAGTTTTAAACTTTCACAAAGATTCTAAATGGACTTCTTTTTTAAAGTTTTATTATTAGATTTGATTTATAATTTAAACTGTTTCGTTGAAATCAGTTTTAAATCGAAATATATGAAAATCAATTCTCTAGTTATTGAAATAGACGGCATCGACAAAGAAATCCTAAGATATCTTATGGAAGATGCTCGAAAACCTATATTGCAGATTGCTAATAAAATTGGGATTTCTGGCGCGGCCATTCATCAGCGATTACGCAAACTAGAGCAATCTGGCGTAATATCTGGCTCAAAATTTATCGTTAACAATAAAGTATTAGGATATAACACTATGGCGTTTGTAGGCGTTTATTTAGACAAAGCTGCCCGAAATCTAGAAGCTGTAAAAGAATTAAAAAAAATACCCGAAGTTCTGGAATGTCATTACACAACTGGAAACTGGTCGATATTAATTAAAATAATCTGTCGTGACAACGAACACCTTATGCAGTTATTAAATACCAAAATTCAGGCAATTGAAGGCGTTTCTAGAACAGAAACCTTCATTTCTTTAGACCAGCAAATAGACCGACAAATTCAGCTATAACTTCCTGAATATATCTCATAAAAAAGAATAATAATTTTAAACACAAATTTCACCAATTCCCACTAATTAGTTTATGAAATTAATTTCGTAAACTAATTCAACTCAACCGTTGATTTTGTGCAAATTCGTGAAATTCGTGTTAGTTTTTTTTTCTACTTATTCAAGGTAAGATTAAATCTCTCCTTCTATAACATCTTCTTTTTTAGTTTTTTTCTTTTCAAACGTTAATACCAAAGCTGGTAAGACTAGTATGTTTGCAAACATCGCAAATGCCAGCGTACAGGAAATTAATCCTCCCAATGCGATTGTTCCGCTAAAGCTTGAAAGTGTAAACGTTGCAAACCCTAAGATCAATACAACAGAAGTATAAAAAGTACTAATTCCAGTTTCTCTTAATGCACTGAAAACTGATTTTTTTACCTTTCCATTATTCTGTAACAAATCATGTCGGTATTTTGCCATAAACTGAATTGCATTATCTACAGATATACCAAATGCAATACTAAACACTAATATCGTTGATGGCTTAAGCGGAATCCCAAAATACCCCATTAATCCAGATGTAATACAAAGTGGTAATATGTTTGTTATAACCGAAGCAAAAACCATTTTGAACGATCTGAACAAATACAACATAAGTACTGCAATAACAAAAATGGCAAAAATTAATGATTCAATTAAATTATCTACTAAATAAGAAGTTCCTTTCTGAAAAACTAATGCTTTACCTGTTACCGTAACTTCATAGCGATCTTTTGGGAAAATTTCATTAATTTTAGAATGAAGTTTCTTCTCGACTTTAGCCATTTCATCAGTACCAATATCTTTCATAAAAGTTGTAATTCGAGCGTACTGACCTGTCGAATCCACATAACTTTTCATTAAATTATCCTTATTGTTTTTTACCGCATTTTTAGCATAAGCCAAAATAAATGTCTGTTCCTGTGAAGTTGGTAATTGATAATACTCAGGTTTCCCGTTATAAAAAGCCTGTTTCGAGTATTTAACCAAATTTACTATAGAGACTGGTTTAGACAATTCTGGCATCCCTTCGATTGTAGCCTGTAACTCGTCCATTTTACGCATTGTCGATAATTTCATGACCCCTTTTTTACGTTTGGTGTCAATCATAATTTCTAATGGCATCACTCCATTAAATTCCTTTTCGTAAAACAAAATATCTTTAAAGAAAGAAGCACTTTTTGGCATTTCTCCAATCAAACTTCCAGACACTTTCATTTGCGATACCCCAATAATACTAAACAACAAAAGCAATCCGTAGATGATATATATAACTTTTCGTTTGTTTTTTACTACACTCTCTACCCAATCCAATAGTACCGAAATATAGGTTTTAGTCAAATGATGCAAGTGTTTTTCCTTAGGAATCGACATAAAACTGTACACAATTGGCACGATTAAAAGCGTTAAAAAATAAACAGAAATAACATTAATCGATGTCACTAAACCAAACTCAAAAAGCAAATCATTCCCAGTAATCATAAAGGTTGCAAATCCAACTGCAGTAGTAAGGTTTGTCATCAGAGTCGAAACTCCAATTTTAGAAATAATACGTTGCAAAGCTTTTGCTTGGTTGTTATGCAATTTTATTTCCTGTTGGTATTTATTAATCAAGAAAATACAATTTGTAATCCCAATAACGATTATCAATGGCGGAATTATTGCTGTTAAAACAGTAATTTTATAATGAAACAAACCAAGTGTTCCAAAAGACCAAACTACACCAACAATTAAGATACATATTGAAATAAAAGTCGCCCTAAATGAACGGAAAAAGAAAAAGAAAATCAACGAGACGGTAAGTAAAGCCGCACCGATAAAAAGGCCTATTTCACCTTTCATATTATCTGCATTAATAGTCCTGATGTATGGCATTCCAGAAACACGTAAATCTATTCCGGTTGTTTTCTCGAACTTATCAATCTTAGGAACTAAATTTTCAAGAATAAACGTTTTTCTCTCAGCTGTATTTACAAGCTTTTTGTTCATATAAACCGCAGATCGGATACTTCCGCTTTCTTTATTAAACAACAACCCTTCATAAAACGGCAAATTATGAAACAAATCGTATTGTACCGTTTGTAAATATGCTGGATCAAGCGCTTTCTTTTGATCAATAAACGGAGCTAAGACAAATTTTTCGTTTACAGTATCTTTTTCTAATTTTTTCAAATCACTTAAAGAAACTACCAAATCGACCTCTTTAGCCTTTTTCAAACCTGTCATTAATTCATTCCAGGCAGCATAATTTTTTGGTGTAAAAAAAGTTGGATCTTTAAAACCTATAACGATAAGATTGCCTTCTTCTCCAAACTTATCTAAAAATTTCTGATAGTCTTTATTTGCGATATGCTCTTTTGGAAGCAAGTTAGCCTCAGTATAAGTCATAGCAAGATTTTTCCATTGGTAACCAAGGAAAAGTGTAATTGCAATAATAATCCCTAAAATTACAATCCTGTTTTTGAGTATAATTCTAGCAATTAATTCCCAAAAACCTACATTCGATTTCTTTTTCATAAAAATTTTAAAAATGGTTGCAAATGTACTAAAAAACACAGGAAAGGATAAATTTTGGTTAACCTTTTATGTTGTTAGATGTATAAATTACCGTTAATTTTTTACAATAAGTTAATTGAAATTGATACGATTTCTTAGCTCCCTTTTCTGATATTTGTATTATTTTTGAGAAAATAATTACATTATTTAAAATACAGGATGAAAAACTACAAAAACGCATTGTTTTATATAGGAGTAACTGGAGGTTTTACGGCTTTAATATACTGGATTATCACTAAAGGAAAATACTTAGAAGCAAATAAAACAATAGAAGTTTTAGGATCAGGAAAAGGTTCGTGGTATGATTTTATCGCCTCGATGCGATCGAATTTTCAAGATCCACTTGCCATCTTATTAGCCCAAATAATAACAATAATTTTTGTTGCACGGTTTTTTGGATGGGTTTTTAAACGTATCGGGCAACCATCTGTAATAGGTGAAATTATTGCTGGTATTGTCTTAGGCCCTTCCTTATTAGGCTTGTACTTTCCAGAATTCTCTATGGCCTTATTTCCTGTGGAGTCATTAGGCAATTTGAAATTTTTAAGTCAGATTGGTTTGATTCTTTTCATGTTTGTAATCGGAATGGAACTTGATTTAAAAGCCCTAAAAAACAAAGCCAATGAAGCTGTTGTAATAAGCCATGCCAGTATCGTAATTCCTTTTGCACTAGGTATCGGATTATCTTATTTTGTTTATAATCGATTTGCTCCCGAAGGTGTAAAATTTCTATCCTTTAGTTTATTCATGGGTATTGCCATGAGTATTACTGCATTTCCTGTTTTGGCACGTATTGTTCAAGAGCGAGGCATTCATAAAACTAAGTTAGGTACCATTGTTATTACTTGTGCAGCCGCAGATGATATTACCGCTTGGTGCTTGCTTGCTGTAGTTATTGCTATCGTAAAAGCAGGCTCATTTGTAAGTTCGATATACATCATCTTTCTGGCTGTCATTTATGTTCTGGCAATGTTATACATCGTAAAACCATTCTTAAAAAGAATTGGTGATCTATACGGAGCTAAATCCAGCATCGACAAGCCTGTAGTGGCAATTTTTGTACTTACTCTTATTGCTTCTTCATATGCAACCGAAGTTATCGGTATTCATGCTCTTTTTGGCGCTTTTATGACTGGTGCAATCATGCCAGATGTTCCTAAATTCCGAACGATGTTTATTGAGAAAGTCGAAGATGTATCTGTGATTTTATTACTGCCTCTTTTCTTTGTGTTTACTGGTCTAAAAACCGAAATCGGACTTATAAACGATCCTTATTTATGGACCATAACCGGAATGATTATTTTGGTTGCAGTTGTTGGTAAATTTTTCGGAAGTGCTTTTGCTGCTAAATTTGTGGGACAAAGTTGGAAAGACAGCTTAACCATAGGAGCTTTAATGAACACAAGGGGATTAATGGAATTAGTTGTTCTAAACATAGGGCTAGAACTTAAAGTTTTAACTCCCGAAGTTTTTACAATGATGGTAATAATGGCGTTGGTAACCACTTTTATGACCGGCCCTGCATTAGATTTAATCGATTATATATTTAAAGGCAAAGAAGTTCCTGTTCTCGAAACACCATCAATTAGCAGTAAATACCGAATTTTGATTTCTTTTGGGAACAACGAAAAAGGAAAATCTCTTTTGCGATTAGCAAATAGTCTTGTCAAAAAACAACAAGATACCTCTCAAGTTACAGCAATGCACTTATCCTTAAGTGATGAAATGCACGCTTTTAATATTGAAGACAAAGAAAAAAACAGCTTTATTCCGATTGTCGAAGAATCTAAAATTCTTAAACAGGAAATCACTACTATTTTTAAAGCTACTATAGATATCGAAACCGATATTGCCGACATTGCCAATCAAGGCGACTACGATTTACTACTAGTTGGTTTAGGACAATCTATTTTTGAAGGAACATTATTAGGGAAAGTAATTGGCTTTACGACCCGAATCATTAACCCTGATCGTCTGATAGATAAATTTACAGGGAAAGAAGGGTTGTTTCAAAACTCTCCTTTTGATGAAAGAACACGATTGATTGTTTCGAAAACCAAAATGCCTTTGGGGATTTTAATCGACAAAGAATTACAAAGTGTAAATCATATATTTATTCCAATATTTAATGTCGAAGATACATTCCTGATAGATTACGCACAAAAATTAATATACAACAACAATTCAATCATCAGTATTCTGGATGTAAACGGAAACATAGAAACAAATTTTGTAATTAAGAGTGCGATTACTACCTTGGAGCAAAAATTTCCTAAAAACATATCGATGATGAACGATCGTATCATCAAAAAAGAATTTTTAGACAAACAAGACCTAATGATTATTAGTCTTGAAAGTTGGAAAGCATTAGTCGACTCCAGAAGTACCTGGTTGAGCAATGTGCCTTCTGTATTAATTATTAAACCCTAAAAAATGAATTGGATTTTACTTGTAATAGCTGGGCTATTTGAAGTAGGTTTTGCCTCTTGTCTTGGCAAAGCCAAAGAATCATCTGGAATGGTAGCAACTTACTGGATGATTGGATTTTTTGTATGCCTTACAATAAGCATGCTTTTATTATACAAAGCAACTCAGGTTTTACCTATAGGAACAGCCTATGCCGTTTGGACAGGAATTGGAGCCGTAGGAACTGTTTTGGTTGGAATTCTTATCTTTAAAGAACCTGCAACATTTTGGAGAATATTTTTCTTAACGACTTTAATAGCTTCAATTATTGGGTTAAAATTTGTTTCAAGCCATTAATAACATGCAAACAAGCACCACTATAACTAATCTTCTACTAGCAATAATTATTTTGCTAGTAGCCCTGATTGGTTATATAGTCTATCAATTGGTTCAATCTAGAAAAGCCAAAGAAATAGCCGAAAAGAATTTTTATCTGCTAGAGATGAAGGTAAATGATTTGCAATTGGAAACATTAGAATCTAAACTTAATCCTCATCTTTTTAAGAATATCCTTAATTCAATTCAATCACATGCGTATCAAACTTATTTTGCTTTAGACAAATTGGCCAATGTGCTAGATTACATCCTTTACGAGAGCAAGAAAAAGTTGGTCACTCCAAAAGAAGAAATTGAATTTGCATTGAATTTAATCGAAATCAACAAAATTAAAATTAGTCCACTTTTTGAATTAAAAGTAAAGACTATTATTGGCGAAGACGAAAAACTATACGACCAGCCATTGCTCGCTCCTTTAATCTCTATCGATTTAATCGAAAATGCTTTTAAACATGCAGATATACAAAATGCAGATGCCTTTATTTCAATAATATTTGAATTAAAAGACAATCATTTCTCTCTAACAGTATCTAATAAAGTTTCGGATAAAAAGGTATTAAAGAAAGAACGAAGCGGTATAGGAAATGCCACATTAGAACAACGATTAAAAATTATCTATAAAAATCAATTCAAACTTGATAAATTTGTAGAGAACGATACTTACATTGCTCATTTAAAAATTAATCTACTTGAATACAAAACTCAAATGCTTATTACTGGATGATGAGTTACCCGGATTAACTTATCTAAAAATGCTGTGTGAGCAAATTCCCGAATTAGAGATTGTAAAAGCTTTTAATAATCCCGAAAAATTATTGTCTGAAATTCCAAATCTAGATTTCGATTTATTAATATCTGATATCGAAATGCCCGGGATTGACGGACTAAATTTAGCCCGTTTACTTGAAAACAAATTAGTTGTTTTTTGTACTGCTTACAAAGAATATGCAGCCGAAGCATTTAATATTGATGCCGTAGATTATATTACAAAGCCTGTAAAATTAGAACGTCTACAAAAGGCTGTTTCTAAAGCGCTTGAGCAGTTTAACAAACCCGAAGCAGTCAAAACCTTCATGCAGTTAAATACAGACAAAGGAAAAACCTTGTTGTATTTTAATCAAATTCAATACATAGAAACTGCCACAACTGACAGTCGTGACAAAACAGTACTTCTAGCAGATGGAAGCTTACTTACTTTAAAAAACATAAACTTTGGTTCACTCCTAAAACAATTACCCGAGGCCTATTTTTGTCGAGTAAATAAAAAGGAAATCATTGCAATGAGTGCTATTAAATTTTTCAATCACAACGAAATAGTACTGCACCATCAAAGAAAAAACGGAACAAATATTACACTTTCTTTGAGCGAAACCTACCGATCTGACTTTTTACTTAAAGTAAAAATATAACTTATTACAAAATTTCCCCATCTTATTACATCTAATAAGAATTAGCTTTGATTTTCCTTTTTTCCTCAAAAGTCACTCCGCATCTTTACACAATAAATCAAAATGACGTGATATGAAGAACATTAAAAATTCATTATTTTATCTCATAATTATTGGTGGATTTTCTGCTTTAATTTATTTGGTAATCTCAAAAGGAAAAGCTTTAGAAATAGGAAGAGAAATTGTTCAAAAGAAAATAGAGAGTAGCCATTGGAATGATTTTCTTTCGGCAATGATTGAAAACTTACAACATCCACTTGCTATTTTACTTGCCCAAATTATTACAATTATTTTGGTAGCACGTTTCTTTGGATGGGTTTTTAGAAAAATTGGTCAACCCTCTGTAATTGGAGAAATGGTTGCTGGTATTGTTTTAGGGCCATCTCTTATCGGAATGTACTTCCCTGAATTTTCAGCTACTTTATTTCCACAAGAATCTTTAGGAAATCTGCAATTTTTAAGTCAAATAGGTTTAATACTTTTTATGTTCGTAATTGGTATGGAACTAGACTTAAAAGTACTAAAAAACAAAGCACATGAATCTGTTGTAATTAGCCATGCAAGTATCGTAATTCCATTTGCTTTGGGGTTAACTTTAGCCTATTTCATTTATCATACTTTTGCACCTATTGGAGTTGAATTTGCTTCTTTTGGACTATTTATGGGAATTGCTATGAGTATTACAGCATTTCCAGTTTTAGCTAGAATTGTTCAAGAACGAGGTTTACAAAAAACCAAGCTCGGAACCATTGCTATAACTTGTGCTGCAGCAGATGATATTACTGCTTGGTGTATTCTAGCCGTAGTAATTGCTATTGTAAAAGCTGGTTCTTTTACTAGTTCATTATACGTAATTGGATTAGCAATTATTTATGTAATTGTAATGCTTAAAATAGTTCGTCCGTTTTTAAAACGTGTAGGAGACTTAAATTCAACCCGTGAGAGTTTAAACAAACCTGTAGTTGCTATTTTCTTCTTAACACTTCTATTTTCTGCTTATGCTTCTGAGTTAATCGGAATTCATGCCTTATTTGGTGCTTTTTTAGCAGGAGCAATTATGCCCGAAAACCATAAATTCCGTAATATTTTTATCGAAAAAGTAGAAGACGTATCTGTTATACTTTTACTTCCTTTATTCTTCGTTTTTACAGGATTACGTACTCAAATAGGTTTATTAAACGACCCTTATTTATGGAAAGTTACTGGAGTAATTATTGCAGTAGCTGTCGTTGGAAAATTCTTTGGAAGTGCCTTTGCAGCCAAATTTGTAGGACAAAGTTGGAAAGACAGCTTAGCCATCGGTGCTTTAATGAATACTCGTGGTTTAATGGAATTGGTTGTTTTAAATATAGGATACGATTTAGGTGTTTTATCAACTGAAATTTTTACTATGATGGTAATTATGGCATTGGTTACGACCTTTATGACCGGACCCGCTTTAGATTTTATCAATTTCATTTTTAAAGACAAAAAAACTGTTATCCCAGAAGAAATAGGCAACAAAAGCAAATACAAAATCCTATTTTCATTTGACACTCCTGACAAAGGAAAAACATTATTACGAATTGCAAATAGCTTGACTAAAAAACAACCTGACAATACCATTGTAACTGCAATGCATTTATCATTAAGTTCTGAGTTACATCCTTTTGAAGTAAAAGATTATGAAAGAGAAATGCTTTTACCAGTTATTTCTGAATCGGAAAGTTTGAATCAAAATATGGTTAGTCTTTTTAAATTATCTAATGATATTGATGCTGACATAACCGAAACAGCAAATCAAGGTGAATATGATTTATTATTAGTTAGTTTAGGACAATCTATTTTTGAAGGAACCTTATTAGGTAAAATACTAGGATTCACCACTAGAATAGTAAATCCAGACCGTTTAATCGATAAATTTACAGGAAAGGAAGGTCTGTTCGAAAATTCTCCTTTTGACGAGAGAACAAGACATGTTATTACAAAAAGCAAAATGCCTGTTGGGATTTTTATTGATAAGGAGCTAGAAGAAATAAATCAGGTTTTCATACCTATTTTTAGCAAAGAAGATTCTTTCCTTATTGAATATGCCAAGAAATTAATTAATAACAATGGTTCTCAAATTACCATTTTGGATGCTAGTGGCGAATTAAAGAACAATCGTGAAATGCAGGAATCTATCCGATCTATTGAACAAATTGCTCCTAACCATATCATGCTAATGCACGATAGAACTATTAAAAAAGAGTTTATAGAGCATCAGGATTTAATGATTATTAGCTTAGACAGCTGGAAAAAACTAATCGAATCTCAAAGTACTTGGCTTAATAATACGCCATCGGTCTTAATTCTTAAACCATAATAATTTAAAAAATCCCATCTGCTTCAGATGGGATTTTTTTTAAATACCTAAATCAAGTACAAAACTCAATTTAACAGCTATATTATCTTCAAATCTTGGTAATTGGTTTGGTCCATAACGATAGAATCCGCTTAATCCTAAACCACTAAAAATCTGATTTATTTCTATACCAGACTCAAAGAATCCTTTGTTCAATGTCTTATAATCAATCCCGACATGTTGTTCTGGATTTTCCATATTTCCCCATGCCATGCGCGAAACCATTACTAAAGACGGTCTTACTTTTTTGATTATTTTAAATCGGTTAAAACCATGTTTAACCTGGAAAATTGCATATTTACTTGAAAAGAATTCATTAAAAAACATTGTTTCAAAACTATTTCTGCCTGCAAATGTTACCCTCTGAATCATTGTTTCTTTGGTAATGTTATTTGGTGAAGTATTATACAAATGTGTGATTGGTACATCTCCCATTGCATACCCTCCTTGCAAAAGCAAACTTGTTTTTTGTCCGTTTAGATATTTTTTTTCATATTCTGTTTTAAAATCTATTTTAGAGAAATTAAAATCATTTTCTGCAATGTTAGGCAATGATTGTGTGTATTGAATCGTAAACTTTGGAAATCTTTTTTCAATCTCAATTCGCCCGTTAGGTGTTTGCATATAATCACTGAAAGGATTCCATGCCAATGAAAGCATTGCCGTAGTCATAACATAATTGGTATACAACCTTCCATTTAAATTGTAAGCATAATCAAATTTGGGCTCTATTAAGGAACGTGAAATTTCAAAAATACTTTCCGTTTTCGGGACGATTCGCGTAGCCAAATAACCAGTCCAACTAACATATTTGTAGAATGTACTAATATTTATAGGTCGAGGGTCATACAATTTAAAAACTCTTTTATCAACCGCAAAAACAGTACTACCAATCTCCCTCACATCATTGGTATAAGATCCTCCCACCCATGTATTCGAGAATCGTTCTACTCGAGTCGATAAATCTAAGTTATACTTAAAAGCCCCATCTTTTGTGCCATATCCAGCATAGCCCCCAATCTTATATTTTTTTGAGAAAAGCTCATTAGTAACACCACCTAAGCCAAATCTAAATCCTTCGTAATTATTATAGCTAAATAGTTTTCTTAAATCTAAATCGACTACACTTATTGGCAGGTAACCATTAATAATTTTTCTTCCAAACCTAATTTTACTTTCAATTCTTTTTTTCAAAGAAATACTATCCAGCAACATATATGTTTTTTGAGAACGTATATCTAAACTATCTTTTCGATACTTATTCCAAAAACTTTCTGGTTTTTTAATAGCATCATCTTTAATTTCGATATATAAAGATGGATTTTTTATTTCTATGGGTGTATTATAATGCACATCAAAATTATTACTCTCAGATACTAGATAAGTATAATCTGAAGCTTCTTTTTTTCTATGTATATCTTCTTCTTGCTCTGCATCTCCATCAAACTGAATTGTACCACCAAGAATCTTAATATCATCATCATTCTTTCCTTTTACTATTTTAAAAGTAGACCCCTTTGGAAACCATATTTTCTGCTCAGGGATATAATCAAACTCATGTATTCCACTAATATCAAGTACGCCTTTAATACGCATTACTGCTTTTGCGATAGCATAACTATCCTGATCGATATAAAGAACTCCTTCTAGTCCCAATTCAGGTTTCCTCATTCGGTTTTTAAAATAAACCATATAGGTTTCTCTACCTTTTATCAAAACGGTATCGAGCAATTTATAATTGTAATCTTTTAAAGCATCTTTGGCAATTGGACTATTATACTTCGTTTCGAAAAGTTCATAATTCGAATCGTATATAGAAATAGATTGCAAATTAAAAGCAATAACTTCATAGATAGGTTGCTTGAAGCCCGCCATTTTTGTTCCTAAAATGGTTTCTTTTAGTTTATTATTTCCAAATTGATATTGTGAAACTTTTTCTGTTTGAAACAAATGCTGTTTATTAGAGATCTCTTTGAATTTGAAGTTAGCCGAATCAACTTTAATAAATCTTCGACCTATCGCTTCTTGTACAAAAATAGAATCCAGTCTTGAACTAATAGAATCTGGATTAGCAGTTACAATTAATTTATTATACGTTTTATACTCAAAACTGGTTAGCTTTTTTTGCGGGTTATTTTTGTTCTTGCTCTCAATTGTTTTCCTAATAATTGCCAAAGCAGGATTTTCGTTTGAGATGATAACTTCTTTTAAAGCTGCGGTAGATTCTACTAATCCAACTTTATAAAAATTTTTATTAGCAGAAGTATATATTATAGCCGAAGTATATCCGATATAAGAAACCGTAAAATACTCAATACTAGCGGTAGATTGAAGTGTGAATTTACCATCGACATCGGTGATAGAATTCACCCCGTCATCGGTAACTATTGTAGCAAAAGGGAGTGGTTTATTTGTAACTTTTTCCGTTACAATTCCGTTTATCTGGAATTGCGCTTGTATAGAAAGCGTGAAAAATAATGTTAAGAAACACAATAACTTCATACAAAAAACAATATTACAAATTAGGCTTGTGATATCACAAAAGTAAGCATAAAAAAATCCGTCTCGCATAAAATTAACAAGACGGATTTTTAATTGTTACAAAAAGATTAAACCTTCATGATTTCAGCTTCTTTATTAGCCAATAATTCATCAATTTTTTTAATATAACTATTCGTTAGATTTTGTACTTCTTCTTCTGCGCTTTTGCAAACATCTTCTGAAGTTCCTTCTTTTTCTAATTTTTTAATATCTGTGTTAGCGTCTTTACGAACGTTTCTCACACCAATTTTAGCATCTTCTGCTTCTGATTTTGCTTGTTTTGCCAAATCTCTACGACGCTCTTCTGTTAATGGCGGAACGCTGATAATGATCACATCTCCGTTATTCATTGGATTAAATCCAATATTAGCTACCATAATTGCTTTTTCAATTGCTTGCAACATATTTTTTTCAAAAGGTTGCAAAGTAATTGTTCTTGCATCAGGTACACTAATTTTTGCTACTTGCGACAGCGGTGTTGCTGAACCATAATAATCTACAAAAACACTCCCTAGCATAGCCGGAGATGCTTTTCCTGCACGAATATTTAGAAATTCTTTTTCTAAATGCGCAATAGAATTTGCCATTGATTCTTTAGTGCTATCTAAGATAAATTCGATTTCTTCAGTCATTTTTTTTAGATTTTTAGATTTTTAGACGATTCAATTTTTTAGATCCCTACAAATGATTCGTTTAATTTACTAACTAATATAATTTTATTTTTTTAATGATTCCTCTAAAAGATTGTCAAAATTTAGAAAAATCTAAGTACTCTAGATATTTACTACAGTTCCGATATTTTCACCTTCGCAAATTTTCAATAAATTTCCGATTTTATTCATATCAAAAACTACAATTGGTAATTTATTTTCCTGACTTAATGTAAAAGCGGTAGTATCCATTACATTTAATCCTTTTTTAAGTACATCTTCAAAAGAGATAAAATCAAATTTTACAGCAGCTGCATTTTTCTCTGGATCAGAATCATAAACACCATCAACACGAGTTCCTTTTAAGATAACATCTGCATTAATTTCGATACCTCTTAAAACTGCTGCAGTATCTGTTGTAAAGTAAGGATTTCCTGTACCTGCACCAAAAATTACAATTCTGTTTTTCTCAAGGTGACGCACAGCTCGTCTTTTAATATAAGGTTCTGCAATTGATTCGATTTTTAGAGCCGTTTGCAAACGTGTTAACATTCCTTTATTTTCCAAAGCTCCTTGTAATGCCATTCCGTTAATTACGGTAGCAAGCATTCCCATATAATCACCCTGTACTCTATCCATTCCTGAACTTACCCCAGAAACTCCTCTAAAAATATTTCCTCCTCCAATTACAATGGCAATTTCTACTCCCTTTGCATGAATCTGCTTAATTTCTTCTGCATATTCGTCCAATCTCTTTGGGTCAATTCCGTATTGTAAATCTCCCATTAAGGCTTCTCCACTTAATTTAAGAAGAATTCTTTTGTATTTCATTTCTATGTTGCGTTGGTTTGTGCAAATATAGACATATTCTCATTTTTAAAAATAGTGTTTTAAAAAAATTAATTTATCTTCTAACTTTTATCTAAAAAGCTCAATTTAAATAATGCATTTAGGATGCAATATGACAAAAATCAGTATCTATTTCTTTTAAATCTGTAAATTTGTATTCCACATAAAAAAATAAATTTATGCAAAAAAGTATCACCAATGCCCTGTCCAACAGCTATTCATATACCGAATACAGAAAAACAGTTACTGCTTTATTAGCTGAAGGGAAATCAACAGGATCCGAACAATCTGAGGATCTAACTCATTATACTAGCTTGAATGAAACTAGAATGAATCGGTTAGAAAAAACAATAAAAATTAACGAAACAACAATTTCTAAGCTACAAAACCTTCGCAAGAATTATATTTGGCTCGTTATTTCTGAAGGTTGGTGTGGTGATGCTGCACAATTATTGCCAATTATTTATAAAATGGCAACCGCATCCAATGACAAAATCGAACTAAAAATTGTACTTCGTGATGAAAATCCGGATCTAATGAATTTATTTTTGACAAATGGAGGAAAAGCAATTCCGAAATTAATTATTATTGACAAAGAGAAACTTGAAGTTATTGCCGATTGGGGACCACGCCCAAAAGGTGCAATTGAATTGGTCAATAATTACAAAAAAGAATTTGGAGTTATTGATGAAACCATTAAAACAAATTTACAATTGTGGTACTTACACGACAAAGGAATTTCGACTCAAGAAGAGATCTTGGAAATCATGGAAAATCGTTAAACTCAATTGACCGCAACCTTTATAATAAAGCCCTCATGAAGTAAAAAATAGCTAACCAACTGAAGACAAATGATTAGGGCTTAAAAAAAATTTATTTTTAATTAAAAAATCGTATCTTGTAACAAGAATCCCACTTCTATTACTTCCTTATTTTATTGGTGTTTATTTAATGTCTAACAATTTAAAAATACCCTATTATGAAAAAGTTATTCGAAAGGTTTTACGATTTTTTTTCGACATTTTTATTTGGAGGAAAAAACACATCTCATTATTAACTCCAAAGACACAGTATGAAACAACAATACTCTAGAATGAGGTATTAGCACATTACTATTAGTAATGTGCTTTTTTTTTACTTTGTACAGAAACTATTTATTAGTTTTAAAATTTATCAAATATGGTTTTAATCTTGTTCCGTCTTGTTTTTTAAAACTATTCGTTATTAATATCTGATATTCTTGGTCTGGTTTTAAATCTGCTTTAAAACTCCACGATTTTAAATCAGATGCCCAAACTCTTTCTGAGTTTATTTTAGGACAAAAATCTTTCCCTAGAGGCCCAAAGTCTAATCCAGCATCATATCCGTTTAATGGCTCTGAAAATGTAATTGTGATTTCTGTCAATCCTGGTTTTACTTTTTTACTCCCATTTTTGAAAGGCTTGATAGATACAACCTTTGGCTGTCGTTTTTCATAATCATGCTTTAACTTCTCTAAACTTTCTGGAAGTAATTTTGTTGCATCTACAATCCGTTCTACTTCTTTTTCGTTGTTATAATCAAGCTCAATGAGGGTCTTAACTGCCTTTACTTTATCTTTGGACAAATTGTAGTAGCGCTCGCAAATTTCATAACCAACGTAATACCCCAAGTCCCTTATTTTTAAAACATTTTTATTCTCACCCCACAACCAATTATAGTTATTTTTAGCAAGATATAAATCCGAAATAAATAAATCTATCACTTTCTGTTGATTATTTTTTCCGAATTCTATTGCTGGACTATTAGATTGCTTACCTGTAACTTTACAGGAAATAAATTCTGCAACACCCTCATACAAGCACATCGAAAGTAAGTTCTCTACTAATTCTTTTTGTTGGGTATGTATATACTCATGCGTACATAATAATGCAATATTTTTTCTTGGATTATATTCTTTATAAAAAGATTGGCGCCACAGCGGTAATTCGTCAATAATAGTAGTTTCATCTGCCAAACTCAGTTCGCTACCAATTAAAATCCGATCGCCTTGTATGGTTCCATTGGTCCTAAATGCCCCAATAGAAAAGTAAATAGTTGAAGGCTTTAAATCAGGGTAAACCTGTTTGAGTTTGTTTATATCAGCTTCAATTTCTGGATAAAGTTCATTGCAACTTAAAGTATTTGGCTTTAGTGAATTCCAGAATTTAGGATATTTATTTATCGAATTAATAAAGTCTTCTGCGGTATAATTCCGAACTTCTATTAGACTTTTCAAACCCAGAGTTCCTTTATCAATATAAAAATCTTTTAAGAAATTATATTGTTGAACGCTATCTTTTGTAGAAATAATTTTCTCGTATGCATTCCAAAAATTATCAATATCAGTTGATACAAAATTTTGATTTTTTATTTGACAATAACATGACATTGTTACTATCAAAAAAAATACCTGAAGTAGATTTTTCATCTTTTTGTTTTTCTAAACAGTAGTCTAAATTACAAAAAATAATACTAAACTGAGAGTCTCCAAAAATGATATTATAAAACTACAATCTATTAGCTACTGCTCAATACAAAAAATCTTTATAAACTTTCTTCAAACAAAGTAACATCAGTCGCATTTTTCACATCGTAATCCCCAATTTTGGTACGGCGTAAAGCTGTTAAATGTGAACCTGAATTCATAGCTTTTCCAAAATCAAAGGCAAGCGAACGAATATAAGTTCCTTTGCTACAAACTACTCTAAAATCAATTTCTGGAAGTGCGATTCTTGTAATTTCAAACTCATGAATAGTAGTTTTTCGGCTTGCAATTTCGATAGTCTCACCAGCACGTGCGTGCTCATACAAACGAACGCCATCTTTTTTTATAGCAGAATATATTGGTGGCTTCTGATCTATTTCGCCCAAAAACTGTTTTACTGTTTCATGAATAAGCACCTCATCGATATGTGCTGTTGGAAAAGTTTGATCGATTTCGGTTTCTAAGTCATAAGAAGGTGTTGTAGCTCCAATAAAGAAAGTACCAGTATACTCTTTGGCTTGACCTTGTAACTCAGAAATTCTTTTGGTAAACTTCCCAGTACAAATAAGCAACAATCCAGTCGCCAAAGGATCTAATGTGCCTGCATGGCCAATTTTGAATTTCTTAGGAAGTCCAACCTTATTTATTAATGCATATTTTAATTTATTCACTGCCTGAAAAGAACTCCAGTTTAAAGGTTTATCTATCAGTAAAACTTGTCCATTTAAAAAATCTTCGGGAGTAATCATTATATAATTGTAAGCGGATGAATAAAGAAATGTATTAATAACAACACAATCCCTGCAATAATACGGTAGTATCCAAATACTTTAAATCCGTTTTTAGTCAAAAATCCTATAAAGGTTTTAATAGCCAAAAGTGCTACTACAAAAGCTACTATATTACCAATAATCAATAAATTAACTTGATCATGTGATAATTCAAATCCTGCTTTATAATAATCATAACATTTTTTAGCGGTTGCCCCAAACATGGTAGGAACTGCCAAAAAGAATGAAAACTCAGCCGCTGTTGTTCTTGACAATTTTTGCGACATCCCTCCTACTATACTCGCCCCACTTCTTGAAACTCCTGGAATCATTGCCAAACACTGGAACAATCCAATTTTTAAAGCTTGTGAATAGGTTATTTCTTGTGAAGTTTCGACTGTATTTGGATTATTAAACCATTCATCTACTTTTAGCAAAATAACTCCACCTATTAAAAGTGAAACTGCAACTGTAACTGGGTTTTCTAATAAACCATCTATAACATCACTTAATAATAATCCTAAAATAACTGCTGGTATAAATGCCACTAATAATTTAAAGTAAAAATCAAGCGTTTGAAAAAAACGTTTGAAATACAAAACGACTACCGAAAGAATAGCTCCTAACTGAATTACAATTGTAAAAAGTTTTGTAAAATCATCATGGGCAATTCCAAAAAAAGAAGAGGCAATAATCATATGACCAGTTGAAGAAACAGGTAAAAACTCTGTAATTCCTTCAATAATGGCTAAAACAATAGCTTGTAAAGTATCCATTTATGCTTTTTTAGGATTTTTAAGAATTGCATAAATTGTAATTCCAAAACCTATCAAAACTGTAGTTGGAGCTAAACGAATACGTCTAAAATTAAAGATTGCTTCATTAAAAACATTTGGATCATTACTTCCACCACCTGCCATCAGAATAAATCCTAATGCAATTACACCAATTCCAATCAATAAAATTTTATAATTCACTTTATCAAAAAGAAATTCCTTTTTATTTTGCTCTTGTTTGTTTTCCATTTTTATTTTTTTGTCCCTTGACAAAGTCTCAGGTAAGCTCATTTTATTAATATAAATCGTCAGTTCTTAAATTTAAGAAACGTTGTGTTGCAAAGTGTGTACTTAACCAAGTTATCAATACTCCGATTCCTAAAACCGTCAATAAAACTAATCCGATAAGTGCTTTATCTTCCATTATTCCAAGTCCTGGGAAATTGGTATCTACATAAATTAATAATCCAACCAAAGCAACAATAGCTAAACCTGCACCTATTAATCCTAGTTTAATACTTCGCATTACAAATGGCTTACGAATAAATGATTTTGTAGCACCTACCATTTGCATTGTTTTAATGATAAATCGATTAGAATGTATTGATAAGCGCAATGAACTATTAATAAGTAATACTGCGATTACAGTTAAAAATCCACTAACAATCAAAATCCACATACTCACTTTTTTGATATTATCATTAACCAGATTTACCAATTGCTTATCATAAACAATATCAGAAATCATAGTATTTTTACGTAAGCGACTTTCTATTTTAGCGATACTATCTTTAACTACATAATCAGCCTTTAAGTGAATATCATACGAATTTAACAACGGATTCTCTCCTAAAAACGTTAGGAAATCTTCACCAATAATATCAGTATGCTGTTTAGCTGCCTCTTCTTTAGTAACATAAACAAATGATCTAGCAAAAGGAGCTCTTTTTAACTCGGCGTTGAATGCTTTTATAATACTATCATTAGCTTCGTTCTTAAAGAAAACCGTCATAGCGATTTTTTCTTTAAAGTCATCCGCTAGTTTTTTAGAATTAATAATGAATAACCCTAGTACTCCCAAAAGGAATAAAACCAGAAATACACTTAATACAACCGAAAAATAAGAGGAAATTAACCTACGTTTTTGAAATTTATCAAAGTTAGAACTCATAGTTTGCTTAAATTATGTGGTAAAAATAATAAAGAATTTCATTATTTGAAGTTAATAACGGCCAAAGTTTTAACTTTCGTACAATAAATGTAAATTTGCGAACTTATTATTATTGTGACTGAACCTTTGAATCTCCGTCACTTTAAACCTTTGAACCATAAAAATGACTTGAGTAAGCGAAAGCACGACTCCATTAAAAACAAAATTAAAGTAGGGAATGAAATACAATCCGATTGAAATAGACGCCAAATGGCAAAAATATTGGGCAGACAATAAAACTTTTGCAGCCGAAAACAACTCCGAAAAACCAAAACATTATGTACTCGATATGTTTCCTTATCCATCTGGAGCAGGATTACACGTTGGTCATCCGCTAGGTTATATTGCTTCTGATGTGTATTCTCGTTTTAAAAGACATCAAGGGTTTAATGTTTTGCATCCAATGGGCTATGATAGCTTCGGATTGCCTGCTGAACAATATGCTATACAAACTGGTCAACGTCCTGAAGACACTACTCGTGTAAACATTGATGGTGGTGTAGATAAAGAAGGAAAGCAAATTGCTGGATACAGAAAACAATTAGATAAAATAGGATTCTCATTTGATTGGGATAGAGAAGTTCGTACTTCAAATCCTGATTATTACAAGCATACACAATGGATTTTTATTCAATTGTTTAATTCTTGGTACAATAAAGATTCAGATAAAGCCGAAGACATTTCGACTTTGATTTCTATTTTCGAAAAAGAAGGAAATGCAACTGTAAATGCAGTTTGCGATGATAATATTGTAGGATTTTCGTCAAGCGAATGGACAGCATTTTCGTCTGATGAGCAACAAAAAATCTTATTACAATACAGATTAACTTATTTAGCAGAAACCGAAGTAAACTGGTGTCCTGGTTTAGGAACTGTTTTGGCAAATGACGAAATCGTAAACGGTGTTTCTGAGCGTGGTGGCTATCCTGTAATCCGTAAAAAGATGACACAATGGAGCATGCGCATTTCTGCTTATGCTGAACGTTTGTTACAAGGCCTTAACGATATCGACTGGAGCGAAAGCATCAAAGAAAGTCAACGTAACTGGATTGGAAAATCAGTTGGAGCATTAGTTAAGTTCCCAGTTTTAAGCAACAGTTCGCAAACTGAAGCACCTTTAAACCTGAAACCTGAAACTAACAATATCGAAGTATTTACGACTCGTCCTGATACTATTTTTGGGGTTACGTTTATGACATTGGCTCCTGAACATCCTTTGGTTGCTGAGATTACAACTCCAGAACAAAAAGCAGCTATTGAAGCCTATATCGAAAAAACAGCGAAACGTTCTGAACGTGAGCGTATGGCCGATGTAAAAACCATTTCTGGTGTATTTACTGGTGCTTATGCTGAACACCCTTTTACAAAAGAACCAATTCCGGTTTGGATTGGCGATTATGTTTTGGCAGGATATGGAACAGGTGCAGTAATGGCGGTTCCTTGTGGAGACGAAAGAGATTATGCTTTTGCAAATTTCTTTAAAGGTCAAAACGGAATGCCAGAAATCAAAAATATTTTTGCAAATGTTGACATTTCTGAAACAGCTTATGGCTCGAAAGACAATGTAGAAATTGCAAATTCTGATTTCTTAAACGGATTAAGTTATAAAGAAGCAACTCAATTAGCAATTGCTGAATTAGAAAAAATAAATCAAGGAACAGGAAAAACCAATTATCGTTTGCGTGATGCAGTATTCTCACGTCAGCGTTATTGGGGAGAGCCTTTCCCAGTATATTATGTAAATGGGTTGCCACAAATGATTGCAGCGCAACATTTACCAATTATTTTGCCTGAAGTAGAAAAATATTTACCGACCGAAGATGGATTGCCTCCTTTAGGAAATGCAGCTGTTTGGGCTTGGGATACTAAAACGAATACAGTTGTAAATACTGATTTAGTCGATAATGTATCGATTTTCCCTCTTGAACTAAACACTATGCCAGGTTGGGCAGGAAGTTCTTGGTACTGGATGCGTTATATGGATGCGCATAACGAAAACGAATTTGCAAGCAAAGAAGCTATAGCATACTGGGAAAGTGTCGATTTGTATATTGGAGGAAGCGAGCACGCAACCGGACATTTATTGTATTCTCGTTTTTGGAACAAATTCCTAAAAGACAAAGGTTTTGCTCCAACGGAAGAACCATTCAAAAAACTGATCAATCAGGGAATGATTTTGGGAACCACTGCTTATGTTTATAGACTTGAAGGAACGAACACTTTTGTATCTAAAAACAAAATTGAAGGCCAAAACGTACAACCAATTCGTGTTGACGTTCATTTCGTGAACTCTTCTGATGAATTGGATATTGAAAAATTCAAAGCTTGGAGAGAAGATTTTAATACTGCCGAATTTATTTTTGATGAAAATGGTAAATATATTGTAGGGCGTGAAGTCGAAAAAATGTCGAAATCATATTACAATGTAGTTACACCAGATGATATTTGTAATGAATATGGTGCTGATACATTACGTTTATACGAAATGTTCTTAGGGCCGTTAGAGCAAGCTAAACCTTGGAATACTGCTGGAATTTCGGGAGTATTTGGTTTCTTGAAAAAACTATGTCGTTTGTATTTTGATGATAATGGTTTAATTATTACTAATGACGAACCAACAAAAGACAACTTAAAATCGTTACATAAAACCATTAAAAAAGTGGTAGAAGATGTGGAGAGTTTCTCTTTTAACACTTCTGTTTCTCAGTTTATGATTTGTGTAAACGAATTGTCTACACAAAACTGTCATTCTCGTGCTATACTTGAGCCTTTGGCAATTGTAATTTCGCCTTATGCACCGCATATTGCGGAAGAATTATGGTCATTATTAGGTCATACAACATCTATTGCAACTGTTGCGTTCCCTACTTTTGAACCTAAGTATTTAGTAGAAAGCAGCAAAGAATACCCAGTTTCGTTTAACGGAAAAATGCGTTTCACTATCGAATTGCCTTTGGATTTAACCAAGGAACAAATTGAAGAAATCATTATGAAAGACGAAAGAACATTAAAACAATTGGATGGTAAAACACCTAACAAAGTAATTATTGTTCCTGGAAAAATCATCAACCTTGTAGGATAAGAATTTTTCTTTTTAATATCTAAAATCCAAATTCCAACTTTTGTTGGGGTTTGGATTTTTTTTGCACCTAGTTTGTCCTCCTGAGCGAAGTCAAAGGATCTCCACAATAAATTCTACAAGAAAATCATCAATTTTTACCCACGTATTATTGTAGAGACGCACCGCAATCCGTCTTACCTGTACATTTTTTAGGAAACGATCATGCATGCGAAGACACACTGCGGCGTACCTCTACTTACCCGTCCCTACAGGCTCAACTAACTGATATACAAAAACTAAACAACAATTAATCAAAAATATTTTTAACATTTGTAACATTTTAATAGCTCTTGTATCTAAAAATCGAATTCTATCATTTAACAACTTAAAACTATTAAAATGAAAAAGTATATCTTCTTGGCTATTATCCTTTTATTTTCAGCATTGTGTTTAAATGTATTCGGACAAACAAAATCGGCTCCGTTTGAAATTACCAAAACTGGAAAAGGAAAACAATCTATAATCTTCTTACCTGGTTTTGCAAGTTCTGGAGACGTATGGAATGAAACAAAATCTAACTTCGAAAAAGATTTTACCTGTTATGTTTTTACAATGGCTGGTTTTGCAGGAGTAAAACCTCAACCAAATGCTTCTTTTTTAAATTGGGAAACAGCAATCGCTAATTACATAAAAATAAACAAAATCGAAAAACCAATTATAGTAGGTCATAGCATGGGTGGTGGACTCGCATTAGCTCTCGCTGCCGACTATCCTGAATTAATCGGAAAAATTGTAGTTGTTGATGCTCTTCCTAGTCTATCAGCTCTCATGGAACCCTCTTTTAAAACAAAGGAGAATAATGATTGTACTCCAATTGTAAACCAAATGACAACAATGTCTGACGAACAATTTTCTGAAAATCAAAAAAAATATCTCCCAAGACTTTTAGAAGATGTTACTAAACAAGATTTATTACTTAGTTGGAGCGTTAAGTCCGATAGAAAAACATTTGCCGAAATGTTTTGTGATTTCTCCAACATTGATTTAAGAGATAAAATCGCAACCATAAAGTGCCCTTCTCTTATATTACTTGAAGCTTATTTTACAAACATGAAACCTACTATTGAAGCGCAATATAAAAACTTAAAAACAGCCAATCTACAATATGCTAACAAAGGGTTACATTTTATTATGTATGATGATAAAGACTGGTATTTAGCTCAACTATCCAACTTTATAAAATCGAAATAATGGAGTTTGAAGAATTATACAAATCCTATTGGCAAAAGATATTTAGGTTGTGCATGGGTTACGTAAATGATTATGACATTGCGCAAGATATAGCTCAGGAAACTTTTATTATTGTCTGGCAAAAGCTTCACACCTTTAGAAATGAAGCTAGTATTGGGACATGGATTTTTAAGATTGCTTCTAATAATTGTTTGAGACAAATAGAAAAAGGAAAACGCTTTCCTAAATCTGAGCTTCCTGTACATATTACTGAAGAAAAAGAATATTCGCTGGAACCACAAATTCAGTTTTTATACAAATGCATTGCCGAGCTACCCGAAACCGACCGTATTATTATCTCGCTCGAACTAGAAGATGTAAAACAAGCCGAAATAGCCAAAATCGTAGGGCTTTCGGAAGCAAATATAAGAGTGAAAATTCATAGAATTAAAGAAAAACTAACTCTAAAATTTAAAGAAAATGGACAATAATATAGACTTTAAAGATTTATGGAAAAAACAAACCGTAAGTCAGCCCAATATAGACGAGCTACTTTCTAAACTAAAACAATTTAAAAGAGGAAGTTTAACGAAAATGATTCTAACAAACATCTTACTTATTGCTACGAGTGTATTTATAATTTTTATTTGGTATCATTATCAGCCTGAATATATTTCGACCAAAATCGGAATCATTTTAACTGTTCTGGCAATGGCAATGTATTTATTTGTTTACAATAAACTGGCTTCATTTTATAAAACTATAGACAGCAACCAGAGTAATAATGAATACCTACATAAATTAATTTCGATTAAAACGAAACAACAGTTTTTACAATCGACCATTTTAAGTTTGTATTTTATCTTACTTGGTGCAGGGTTGTGCTTGTATATGTACGAATATGCATTAAAAATGCCGCCGTTTTGGGGGATTTTCACCTATGTAATAATGTTAGCCTGGATAGGATTTGTATGGTTTTATTTAAGACCTAAAGAAATCAAAAAACAAGAAACCAAAATAAATAGCCTGATTTCTAAATTTGAAGAAATAAATAATCAACTAAATACAAACTTGTAATACTCTATAAAAACAAACATCAATTGGGCAAAAAAAGAGGTCTGTAAAATTACAGACCTTCCTTTTTCATTTACAAAATATTCTTAGGTTATCTTGGAAAAATATACGTTTTTGTATGTACTACAATAATTCCGTCGCTATTTGCAGTTCCTGTTAATTCAGAAACAACTTTTCCTCCAACATAAATTTTAGCAGTAACAGTTTGCCCAGCAACACCTCCGAGTCCACTTGTGTGTACTAAAGCTCCATCGCTGTCTGCATTTGCAGTAAATTCTTTTACCCAAGGTAATCCTGCGATATCCTCAATAAGTGGCGCACCACTTTTCTCCATATAAGTCACATCAAGTTCTCCTGTAAAATTTCCTGTTATTTCATATTTTACATCTCTTGATTTATTGACTGGTTCTGATTCGTTATCGCTGTCGCTGCTGCAAGATACTGCTGTAAAAGCAAGAGTCAATACAATCGCTAGAGTTTTCATAATTGATTTCATAATTAAATTCTTTTTAATAATTAATATTGGTTTCGAACAAAATTACATGCTTATTGAAAAGAGGTCAATACCTGACAAAATGCATTTTAGATTACCTGATATCAGGTAAAAAAACAAAAAATATTTTGATAAAAATTTAATTTTAATAAATTTGATAAAATACATTTTATGTCCAAAATCGGCTTTTATTTAATCCTTATATTTTTCTCAACTACCACTTACTCACAAGTAATCCTCTCCTTAGAGGATCATTCAGGTTATATTGACAGCATTGCCAAAGTCACTAAAAATATAAAGTCAGATAGCTTAAAAAGCCTTTATAGTTTTAGATTATCAAAACTATATTTGATTGTTCAGGATGTTGAAAAATCTAAAAAATATCTCGCTCAAGCAAATAGACTCAAAACTAAATTTCCATACCTAAATGACTTATCAATCTATTATAACTCCTTTAGCTTTATGGATAAAGGTGATACAGATGGATTTGAAAAAACACTTCTTGAGGCTAACAAAAAGCTTAAAAAATATAATAACACTGAGGCTTACAGATTTCGCGCTAGCATTCTACACAATTACGGAATCCTTCAGCAACGAAAAAACAATGAAAAAGGCTACATGAAACTGATGGTAAATGAAGCCATTCCTATTGCAAAAAAAAGTCGTGATTACGAACTTATAAGCAGTTTATATAAAGCAGTTGCTATTATTTTTATGAATACTGGTGAACGTGAAAAAGCAAATGAATATTTAAGTGAAGCTCAAAATTATATCGAAAGGGCATTAAAGAAAACACCAACACTTGCAGAGTCAAAAATGGAGACCTACATCATAAATGCTGAAAATCTCGTTGAGCTCAAACATTTTTATGATGCCAAAAAAGTATTAGACAAAGCTTTTTCTACCTTAAAACATTTTCCAGAATCTAATTTAAACGATTTCTACTTTTATTCTGAAGGATTATATTATGCAAAACAAAATAAAAATTCTAATGCTTTAGAAAGTTACAAAAAGGGAATGAAATCTGCTGAAAAGCATCAAAATCTCATCGCTCTAAACCGATTAAAATTTGCAGAATATCAAGTTCTTTTTAAATTAAAAAACTATTTGAAAGCTAAAAATAATTTAGATTATCTTATAAAAAATACCCCCTTTATTCTAGATAAAAAGAATTATTATAATGAATTAGCTAAAGTATATAACGCTATAAGCGAATATGATAAAGCTTATTTCTATTCTAACAAATACAATACTATAAATGATAGCATAAATAATACAAATTTCCAAAATGAAATTGTAGCACTTGAAGCAAAATATAAAAAGGCAGAAAGCGAGAGAAAAATCAATATACTGCTGTCTCAAAATGAGAAGGCT
The DNA here is from genome assembly GCF_020991525.1 of Flavobacterium sp. EDS. Taxonomy (NCBI): domain Bacteria; kingdom Pseudomonadati; phylum Bacteroidota; class Flavobacteriia; order Flavobacteriales; family Flavobacteriaceae; genus Flavobacterium; species Flavobacterium sp. EDS. The sequence goes on along the minus strand of NZ_JAJMOZ010000007.1, from coordinate 160,306 downwards.
ATTTTAATGGTAAATAATACACGTTTAAACACAATTCTATTTGGAGTACTTTCCTTTCTCTTGTTCCTTAGTGTATTATTTCTGTGGATTTTTAACAAAAACCAAAAGAAATTAAGTGCCCAAAAAGAAATTAATTTAAAACAGGATTTGATAGCTTTTGAAAATCGTCATAAACTTTCGGTTTCTAAAGCTTTGATTCAAGGAGAAGAGATTGAACGAAAAAGAATTGCCAGAGATTTACACGATGGGCTAGGAAGTATGCTCTCTGGATTAAAAATTCATCTGAATCTTGCTAAAAAAGAAAAAGGCGAAATTATAAACGGAGTAGATACTTTGCTAGATAATTCTATTAAAGAACTTCGCAACATATCACAGAATTTAATGCCTGAAAGCTTATTAGAATTAAGCTTAGAACATGCTTTGAAAGATTTATGTGCTGCAAATTCAAATACCACTACTAAAATTGAATTTCAATATCTAATAAAAAAATCAAAACTGCCTAAAAACTACGAAATCATGATTTACAGGATTATTCAAGAACTACTAAATAATGCATCAAAATATGCAAATGCATCCCGAGTCTTGGTTTCTTGTTCTCAAAACCAAGATGTTTTCTTTATAACTGTAGAGGACAATGGTATTGGTTTTGCTATTTTAGACACGAAAAACAAAACCGGTATGGGGTTAAAAAACATTAAGAATCGGGTAGAATTTTTAAATGGAAAACTGGAAATTGAAAGTAAAATAAATCAAGGAACTTCTACTTATATTGAATTGAATGTTATAAATGAAAATCAAGAAGATGAGTAAAAAATATAAAATGGTGATTGTAGATGATCATCCAATTGTAATTTCTGGGATTTCTGGATTGTTGTCTGATTTAGATACTGTCGAAATTATCGAAAAAATGCAATCTGGAGTTACACTATTAGATTACATCATGAATAATAAAGTAGATTTAATTTTAATGGATATTTTCCTGCCTGTTATGACCGGCATTGATTTATGTAAAAAGATTAAACAAAAATATCCACAAATTATAATCATTGGTATGAGTAGTCAATCTGAAAGAAGTCTGGTAATGCAGTTTATCAGAAACGGAGGAAATGGATATATTCTAAAAAGTGCTTCTTTCGAAGAGTTTAAACGTTGCATTTATAAAGCTATCGATGGCGAAATCGTATTTAGTGATGATGTAAAAACAATTATTAGTCAGCCACTATCCGAAGATTTAGAATACATTCCTAGTCTCAGCCGTAGAGAAAAAGATATTGTTATGTTACTCTCCAAAGGCAAATCAACTCAGGAAATTGCCGATGAATTATTCTTAAGTTTCTTAACTGTTCAAACACATAGACGAAATATTCTGCAAAAATATAAAATGAAAAATGTTGCTGAATTAATGACACATCTCCTTAAGAACAACCTTTTAAACTAAACAAAATTTAAAATGACAAAATGACATTTTTTTAATTTGGTTCAGAAATTGCTATTTATCTCATAACTTTAAACAATAAACTAAAAAACAAAAGATATGGGAATGAGTTATTTAATTCTTGCTGGAGCAATTATGCTATTTAGCTGGTTAGTTAGTTCAAGACTGAAAAGCAAATTCGAACTATACTCCAAATTGCAATTACAAAACGGAATGACGGGTGCTGAGATTGCCGAAAAAATGCTTGCGGATAATGGTATCCGTGATGTGAGAGTTATTTCGACACCGGGTCAGTTAACAGATCACTATAATCCAGTAGATAAAACAGTAAACCTAAGTGAAGCTGTTTACAACCAACGCAATGCGGCGGCGGCGGCTGTTGCTGCACACGAATGCGGACATGCTGTACAACATGCAGTAGGTTATGAATGGTTAACAATGCGTTCTAAATTAGTGCCAATTGTAAGCGTTGCTTCAAGTTATATGCAATGGATTTTGCTTGCAGGTATTTTAATGCTTAAAACTTTTCCACAATTATTATTAATTGGGATTATCATTTTTGCTGCAACAACTATATTTTCGATTGTGACTTTGCCTGTAGAATATGATGCGAGTAATCGTGCTCTTGCTTGGTTAGAAAGTAAACGAATGCTGACACAACAAGAACAAGCTGGTGCAAAAGATGCTCTAAAATGGGCTGCCAGAACTTATGTAGTAGCTGCGATTGGATCAATTGCTACTTTATTATATTATGTCTCAATATATATGGGAGGAAGAAGAAATTAATGAGAAAATGTTCCAATTAGAAAATGAGATAATTAACAACCCTGATAGATTTAAATTTCTATCGGGGTTTATTTTTTTATCCTGCAAGGTTTCTTTTAACCTTGTAGGATTTGTACATTTTCTAATTATCTCATTTATCTCATTTACTAATTTAACTCATTTTAAAAGAAATAAAACCTAACGAATAAGACTACCTAAAAGATTGAAATAAATATTTTTTCTTAAAACAAAATGCAAATTATTCATACATTTGATTATAATTTTAACTAAATTAAAATGGGAATATTTGAAAAATTAAGAAATGAGTTTCTAGATATAATTGAATTTATAGACAACAGCAACAACACTCTTGTTTACAGATTCGAAAGATATCAGAATGAAATAAAAAACAATAGTAAGCTTATCGTTAGAGAAGGACAGCAAGCCATCTTTATGAATGAAGGTAAGATTGCTGATATTTTCAATGCTGGAACTTACACCTTAAACACCCAAAACTTACCTATTTTATCTACTTTAAAGGGTTGGAAATACGATTTCAATAGTCCTTTTAAAGCTGAAGTTTATTTTATAAATACACGAAATTTTATCGATCAAAAATGGGGAACTAAAAATCCTTTAATTTTAAATGATGACCGTTTTGGAATGCTTGAAATTAGAGCTTTTGGAACTTATACTTTTAAAATTGTCGATGCTCAAAAATTTATAAAAGAAATTGTTGGTACCGACGGACATTTTACTACCGAAGAGATTAACGAACAATTAAAAAGTATTATAGTATCTCGTTTTACCGATGCTATCGGCGAAGCTAAGCTACCTATAGAATCATACGTAGGTAATACCAACGAACTTTCGGCTACCATCTTTGCTATCATGAAAGATGATTTTGCTACCTACGGAATTGAGCTTAGCAAATTCTTACTAGAAAACACCTCTATGCCAGAGGATGTTAAAAAAGAAATTTTCGAATTAAGTCGTCTTAACAAGATTGACATGAAAAAGTTTACGCAGTATAAAACAGCTCAATCTATCGAGAAAGCTGCCGAAAATCCATCTGGAATAGCAGGAACCGCTTTTAGTTTTGGAACTGGCATGAACATGGCAAGGCAAATGATGCAATCTTTTGAAGAACCATTTCAAACAACATCTTTTTCCTCTTTTTCAAGCCATCAGATACCTCCTCAAACACCTCCACCATTACCAACAACAGGAACAACATATTTTGTTGCTATTAATAATGCACAAGCTGGACCCTTTAACGAAAGTCAACTTTTGCCTTTAATCGAAAAAGGACAACTGCTAGCAGATACTTTAGTATGGAATCAAGGAATGACGGGATGGCAAAAAGCATCGAGTGTTTCTGAGCTACAAAATTTATTTTCTCAAACTCCTCCTCCTCTACCTAACATCTAATTTTATAAAATGGAAAACGCCGAAATTAAAAACGAAACACTAAAAGCTTTCGACTGTTCAAATTGTGGAGCTGGATTAAAATATAAACCTGGTACAACAACTTTAATATGCGAATATTGCAATACCAAAAACATTATTCCACAAGAACAAACTATTATCGAGGAAAATGATTTCGTAACCTATCTTGAAAAATTAGAGTCAGAAAATTCAGTTGTTGAAGAAACACTACAATGCAAAAGTTGTGGCGCAGCTTCAACAATAAATATAAATTCAAAATCTTCTGATTGTCCATATTGTAACACTCCATTAATAGATGCTAGCACAAAAGAAGACCGCACCATTAAGCCTCAATATTTATTACCTTTTAAAATAGATAAGCAAAAGGCAGCCCTATTGGGTTATAATTGGGCAAAAGACACTTGGTTTACCAAACAAATCCAATCTTCTTCTATAGATTTATCTGGAGTTTATGTTCCTCATTGGACATTTGACGTACAAACCAATTCTAATTATAACGTAGAAAGAAAACAAGTAAATGGCAACAATACTTATCTTCAATCTATGTCAGGTAATCTTTCTCTATTTTTTGACGACATCGTTGTTCCTGCATCTGGAACTGTTGACACTAATTTATTAGCAAAAGTAGGTCCTTGGATCACAAAGAATCTCGTTAATACCAACGACCAGTACCTAAGTGACTACATTGTTGAAAAACACAAACTCGGTTTAAAACAAGGGTTTTATGTGGGCAAAAAGGCAATCGACGAGACAATTAGCAAGCAAATCAATTCTCAAGTAGGCTCAGGCAGCAATACAAAGGTTAAGTCTATACAAAGCCAATACAACAACATAAAATTCAAACATATTTTGTTGCCTCTTTATGTAGCTACCTATGAATATAAAGGTCAGAAAAATATCTTTTACATTAATGGTAATACTGGAGCAGTAGCAGGCGTAAGACCAAAAAGTCCTATCAACGTATTTTTAAAAAAAGTTGCAATAGTTATCTTCATAATTGTAGGCATTCTTCTATTATTAGTTTTTTTACTAGCATGGTTGGGTGCCAGTTAATTAGACAATGTATCAATAAGACAATTAACCCCGATAAATTAAAAATCTATCGGGGTTTTATTTTTACTATATCATTCAATTAAACATCTAACAAATCCTAAAACCTGTCAGAAAACAATATAGTATCGTATAAGATAAATAAAAAACCTTGCATGATTCATGCATTTTCTAATTTTCTAATTGACAGATTATCTCATTTTCAAATGGGCCAAATACCAAATTGATACATTTACTAATTACGATTGACTCCTTATGGCATTTACAAACATTTCGATTATATTTGCAATTCGATTGAAAGACAATTTTTAATATCAATTCTAAAATTAAAATGAGACACACAAAAGTTAAAGACTTATTAAACAGTACTACGACGCTTCAGGAAGTTAATGCAAAAGGATGGGTAAGAACTTTTAGAAATAATCAGTTCATTGCTCTTAATGACGGCTCTACCATTAATAATATACAATGTGTTGTTGATTTTGAAAATACACCAGATGAAACTTTAAAGAGAGTCACTACCGGTGCCGCTATTTCGGTAACTGGAACTTTGATAGAAAGTAAAGGTGCTGGTCAGAATGTTGAAATCCAAGTTACAAAACTAGAAATATTAGGAGATTCAGATGCTGAAAAATTCCCGATACAGCCAAAAAACAAACCAAGCTTAGACTTTTTACGTGAAAATGCGCATTTGCGTGTACGTACAAACATGTTTGGAGCAATAATGCGTGTTCGTTCCGTATTATCATATGCAGTACATAGCTATTTTCAAGAAAAAGGATTTGTATATGTAAACACACCAATCATCACTGGTTCAGATGCTGAAGGCGCTGGAGAAATGTTTAAAGTTACCGCTTTACCTTTTGACAACCCTCCGAGAACAGAAGATGGAAAGATCAATTACAAAGAAGATTTCTTCGAAAAAGAAACAAACTTAACCGTTTCTGGACAATTAGAAGGTGAAACTTATGCAATGGCTTTAGGTCAAATTTATACTTTTGGACCTACTTTTAGAGCAGAAAATTCAAATACTTCTCGCCATTTGGCTGAGTTTTGGATGATTGAGCCTGAAGTTGCTTTTAATGATTTGGATGACAATATGGATTTGGCTGAAGATTTTATTCAGTACGTAATTAAATATGCGTTAGACAAATGTCCGGATGATTTGAAATTTTTAGAGACTAGATTACTAGACGAAGAGAAATCAAAACCTCAGGCAGAAAGAAGCGAAATGGCCTTATTAGAAAAATTAAACTTCGTATTAGAAAACAATTTCAAACGTGTTTCTTACACTGAAGCAATTGATATTTTAAGAGAGTCAACTCCAAATAAAAAGAAAAAATTCCAATATATCATTAACGAATGGGGAGCTGATTTACAATCAGAACACGAACGTTACTTAGTTGAAAAACACTTTAAATGTCCTGTAATCTTATTTGATTACCCAGCAAACATTAAAGCATTTTACATGCGTTTGAATGACAACACTGAACCAGGAAGAGAAACAGTTCGTGCAATGGATATCCTTTTCCCTGGAATTGGAGAAATCGTAGGTGGTTCTGAAAGAGAAGAACGTTATGATGTTTTAATTGAAAAAATGAAAGCTCTAGAAATTGACGAAGAAGAATTATCATGGTACTTAGATACTAGAAGATTTGGATCGGCAACTCACTCAGGTTTTGGTTTAGGCTTTGAGCGTTTGGTATTGTTTGTAACAGGAATGACAAACATACGTGACGTAATTCCTTTCCCAAGAACTCCTGGAAATGCAGAATTTTAAAAAAAAATAAAGTTTAAAAAAATGTTTCAAGTTTCAGGTTTCAGGTTTGTACAACTTGAAACTTGAAACTTTGAACTTTCAAACAAAAATAAATGCTAAAGCAATTTTTAAATTTAAAATTATCTCAAAAATTATCTCCTCAGCAAATTCAGCTGATGAAGTTAATTCAATTGCCTACGCAAGCATTTGAACAGCGTTTATTAGAAGAAATGAACGAAAACCCAGCTTTAGAAGCCGGAAAAGAAGAAGAGTACGAAGCAGATGAATTTGCGAATGAAGAATACGATGATTATGATGACGCAGAGTCTGACAGAATCGAAGCAGACGATATTAACATTGATGAATATTTAAGCGACGACGATACTCCAGATTATAAAACTCAAGCCAATAACTATAGTGATGATGATCAAGAGCGTGAAACTCCATTCGCATCACCAGTTAGTTTTCATCAAGATTTAATCAATCAGTTAAATACTTTTATATTAAGCGATGAAGAGCGTGAAATAGCTGAGTTCTTAGTAGGAAGCATCGATGATATGGGATACATACGAAGAAGTATTCCTGATATTGTAGATGATATGGCTTTTACGCAAGGTATTTATACCGATGAAGCAACGGTTGAAAAAATGCTACATGTAATACACGAACTAGAACCTTCAGGAGTTGGCGCACGTGATTTACAGGAATGCTTATTACTACAATTAAAACACAGAACTCCAACAGAATATGTAGAATTGGCAATCGATATTATCGAGAATCAATTTGATGCTTTCACCAAAAAGCATTACGACAAACTGTTACAAAAATACAATGTTTCGAATGAACAGCTTAAAAAAGCAGTTCATGAAATAGAACGATTGAACCCAAAGCCAGGAGGCGCATTTACAGGAAATAATAAAGTTACTGAAAATGTAGTTCCCGATTTTGCAATCCGCATTGTTGATGGCGAACTTGAATTAACCTTAAACGGAAGAAACGCCCCATCACTACACGTTTCCAAAGATTATCAGGAAATGATGCAGACCTATAAAGATTCTCGAGATAAATCGACAGCGCAAAAAGATGCAGTACAATTTATAAAACAGAAACTGGATTCAGCTAAATGGTTTATAGATGCTATTCGCCAACGTCAGGAAACATTATATGTAACCATGAATGCGATCATGCATTATCAGGAAGAATATTTCCTAGATGGTGATGAAACCAAACTAAAACCAATGATTCTTAAGGATATTGCCGATATGGTTGGATTAGATATTTCGACTATTTCACGTGTTGCAAATAGCAAATATGTAGAAACTCCTTATGGAACGAAACTGATAAAAGAATTCTTCTCAGAAGCGATGAAAAACGATCAGGGTGAAGATGTTTCGACTTTGGAAATCAAGAAAATTTTACAAAATACAATTGAAGAAGAAGATAAAAGGAAACCGCTTCCAGATGATCAACTTGCTGAAATTCTAAAGGAAAAAGGATACCCTATCGCCCGAAGAACTATTGCAAAATACCGTGAACAACTTGATATTCCTGTAGCAAGAATGCGTAAGAAAATGTAATTCTTTATATTTTAAAATATAAAAACCCGACAAGTTCAAGAACCTGTCGGGTTTTATTTTATATAAGAATTATTTATTTATACTGACTTGGAAGAACTGTAACCTTAAACAAAAATGCTTTCTTTTTGTCATTATAGCTATAAACCAATGTAAAATCATTTTCCCTAAAAACTTCAAGCCCTGAATTTGCTTTGGCTGTACTCAACAAGCTCTTTTCAATTTCTTCATGTATAACAGCAACATCTGCAGTTTCTTTTTCTACATTTAGTAATGTTAGATTATATTGAACAACTTTATCTTCATGCAGACTCACACTATCTAAACGAATTCCTTCTTGAATTGTTAAAGGACAATTTTTATTATACTTCCCTACCAATTCTTTCACTTCCGTTTTTACCTCATCAGCACTTTCATAAAAATAAAATTGAAAGAAGCCCACCAAAACAAGTGCAACACCAATTGTAATTATTAACCAAATATTCTGTTTTCTTTTACTCTCTTTTTCTTGCATTGCTTCTTTTAGTTTAAAATATTATTCAGAATACCAGAAAAACAACAACCTATTTTTCCTGATTTTTTTTCATTGCATTGTAATATGCCGCACGGCTTAATGGCTCATACTCTTCAGTTTCACCAAGCATAACCAATTTATCATTATCTGTCTTACGAAAACTATAATTAGCAAGATTTCCTGTTCTTGTACAAACTGCGTGTACTTTGGTCACATATTCGGCTGTTGCCATAAGTCCTGGCATTGGACCAAACGGATTGCCTTTAAAATCCATATCTAATCCTGCAACAATTACACGAATTCCTTGATTAGCAAGATCATTACATACTGTAATAATTTCGTCGTCAAAAAACTGAGCTTCATCAATCCCGATAACATCACAGCCTTGTGCAAGAATAGCAATATTAGCGGCTGCAGGGACTGGTGTTGAACGAATTTCGTTTGCATCATGCGACACAACCATTTCGTCATGATAGCGGGTATCAATAGCGGGTTTAAAAATTTCGACTTTTTGTTTGGCAAATTGAGCACGTTTTAATCTGCGGATTAGCTCTTCGGTTTTACCCGAAAACATTGACCCACAAATAACTTCAATCCAACCAAACTGTTCTTTGTGATTTACTGTATTTTCGAGAAACATTTTGTATTTTTCTACCTTTAAAAATGAATAGTTTTCATTACTTTGTACAAGTAATAAATCAACATAAAAATTCAATACTTTTTACGTTTTTCAAAAGTAGAAAATTTTTATCAAATCGAAGATTCAAGAGCACTTATTTAAATAAATAAAAAGAATATTGCACAATGTTTCTTTCATTTTTTGATTTCACTCAAAAGAATACACATTAATAAATATGCCTAACACATTATAATTTTCAAACGTTATGAAAAAAAAATTGGAAGCCGATTTAATCAGCATTGCACATCGAATTTTAAAACTTAAAAACAAGTCCGATATCAATCAATTATATCTTGAAACGCAGAAATTATATGAAAAATTAGCCGTTTTAAAGTTTATTGATGAAAATTTTGAAGAGACTAAACCAACTATTGGTCGTGGTCAAATAAATGCTACAATTGAAACTGCATTTGAAAAGGAAGAAGTAAAAACTATTGTAATTGAAGAACCAATTGCAAAAGAAAAAATCATTGTAAACGAAGAAGAAGCTGTTATCGAAGAAATTCCTGAACCAATTGTAGATGAAGTAATCGAAAGCAAGACAGAAGAAATTATCGAAGAAGAGGTTATTGCAGAAATCCCAGAATCTACAGAAGAGATCCCTGAGCCATTTTTAAAAGAAGTAATCGAAAGTAAAACGGAAGAAATTATTGAAGAAGTAGTTGCAGAAACTCCTGAACCAATAACCATAGAAGAATCTATTAAAGAAGAAAAAATTGAGGAAGTAGCAACTCCAATTGCAAATTTTACTCCTTCATTTGATTTCACTCCAGAAGTAAAAGAAGAAACTCCAGAAAAATCAGATGTAGTTCATATTTCGTTCGAAGACATAATGGGTATCGATTATAGCAATGCACAATTTGTAAAAGTAGATAGTTTTGAAGCTGCATCTCCTGCTTCAACACCGCCAGCTCCAACAGAATTTAAAGAAAAAAAGAAAGAAGCAGCAACCACTGCCGTTTTAGAAGAATCTAAACCTGTTTCTTTAAACGAAAAACTTTCTAAGGGCTTTCATATTGACCTTAACGATCGTATTGCATTTACAAAACATCTTTTTGGAAACAGTCCTGAAGACTACAATCGTGTTTTAAACCAACTAATCACATTTGATAGTTTTGGTGAAGCCAATGAATTTCTTGAAAACATGGTAAAACCAGATTACAACAACTGGGAAGGAAAAGACGAATATGCAGAACGTTTCGTTGCTATTATCGAGAAAAAATTCTCATAAACACGAAAACACGAATTCCACAGATTTAAACTAATTTATTTTCGTGAAATTTTTAACATTCTAATCATTCGTGTTAATTCGTGCAATCTGTGTTTAAATATTTAAAAAAAATATGTCTAAATTATATATCGTTCCTACGCCTATTGGCAACCTAGAAGACATGACTTTTCGAGCCATTCGTATTCTTAAAGAAGTAGATTTAATTTTAGCCGAAGATACTCGTACAAGTGGTAAACTCTTAAAACATTTTGAGATAGGTACGCACATGCACAGTCATCATATGCATAACGAGCATAAGACTACCGAGAATTTAATCGCAAGATTAAAAGCAGGAGAAACCATTGCCTTGATTTCGGATGCAGGAACTCCAGCCATATCAGATCCTGGTTTTTTACTTACTCGTGCTTGTGTTGAAAATAAAATTGAGGTAGAATGTTTACCAGGTGCAACAGCTTTTGTTCCAGCACTTGTAAATAGCGGATTACCAAATGACAAGTTTGTTTTTGAAGGTTTCCTGCCTGATAAAAAAGGAAGACAAACCCGCTATTTAGTTCTTGCTGAGGAAACCCGAACGATGATTCTATATGTTTCTCCACATAAATTAGTAAAAACACTGGCTGAATTTATCACATATTTTGGCGAAGACAGACAGGTTTGCGTGTGCAGGGAATTATCAAAACTACATGAAGAAAATGTACGTGGAACCGCAAAAGAAGTATTAAACCATTTTGAAAAAACAGCACCACGCGGAGAAATTGTTGTAGTTGTTGCTGGAAAAACAATAATAAAAGAACCTAAGAAAAGTAAATTTTCTAAGGATGACAAAGAAGAAGACGAAGAAGATTAACACGATGTTAGTTCAAACACCATTTTGTCACATCGAGCGGAGTCGAGATGCAACAATTGGTTCTCGACTCCGCTCGAACTGACAATTAAGATCATTTTAAAGATATTAATAAAACATAATATGAGCATACAAGCCTTTTTAGAAAAACTAAAACAAACTCCAACCGAAATAACTTTTCCTGAAACTATTGCAGTAATCGAAGAGAATTACACATTTACTCCAACTGCTTTCCAAAATGGAACTCAACACAATGCTGCTGGCGAAAACTCAGGTTCTTGTAAATTATTTGCTTTCGCGAAATTGCAAAACCTTTCTCAAGAAGAAACTTTAGCTTGTTTTGGCGCTTATTACTTCGAAGAAGTTTTAGGAGATCCAAACGGAACCAGTCACCAAAACATTAGAAATTTCATCAACTTAGGTTGGGACGGAATTAAGTTTGAAGGAACTGCTTTGGAATTGAAATAAAATTACACATTCCCTTTTATCAGGTTGAGCGCAGTCGAAAACACTCTCATTAAACAAAGAATCTCGACTCCGTTCAATCATTCAGAATCTTTGACAAAGTTTTGAAATTTGACAAAATTAAAAGTAAATGTTCTTTGCCACAGATTTTACAGATTAAAAAATCATTCTAATCATTTTAATCTGTGGCATTAAAATACTAAAATCAATCCCGTCCCGAAGTTTCGGGATCGGGACTAAAATCTGAAATCTAAATGCGCTGGACATTAAAAGAAAAACCATCGGAAGATAAAATCAACCATTTAGCACAAGCACTAAATGTAGAAAATTTTGTTGCGACACTTTTAATTCAACGTGGCATTGAAACTTTCGATGATGCTAAAAATTTCTTTCGCCCATCATTAGAACATCTCCACGATCCCTATCTGATGAAAGATATGGACAAGGCAGTTTCCCGAATAGAGGAAGCAATCGCTAATCAGGAAAACATCCTCGTTTTTGGAGATTATGATGTCGATGGTACAACTGCTGTTTCCTTGGTTTCTTCTTATTTAAAATCATATTATCCAAATGTAGCAACCTATATTCCGGACCGCTATGCAGAAGGCTATGGAGTTTCATTTATGGGAATTGATTTTGCCGATGACAATGGATTTTCACTGATTATTGCGCTAGATTGTGGTATAAAATCTATTGACCATGTCGCTTACGCAAAAGAACGAAATATCGATTTCATTATTTGTGATCACCACCGCCCAGGAGATACCCTTCCTGATGCAGTTGCTGTTTTAGACCCAAAAAGAGAAGATTGTTTTTATCCTTATGATGAGTTATGTGGTTGCGGTGTAGGTTTTAAATTAATTCAGGCTTTAGGGACAAACCGCAATGAAACTATTGATGATTTATTTCCTTACTTAGATCTAGTTGCAACTGCTATTGCAGCAGATATTGTTCCTATGACAGGCGAAAATAGAGTTTTGGCTTATTATGGCTTACAGGTTATTAATAGCAATCCAAGACCTGGAATAAAAGCGTTAGTTCACCAAGTAAAGAAAAAATCACTCGACATTACCGATGTCGTTTTTATCATAGCTCCTCGTATTAATGCTGCTGGCCGTATTAAACATGGCAACCATGCTGTAGAATTGTTGACTGAATTCAATTTTGAACAAGCCCAACAATTTGCATCAGAAATAGAAAAATACAATGCAGATCGTAAAGATCTTGACAAACAAATTACTAAAGAAGCCTTTCAACAAATAGAAAAAAATCAAGAACAGAACCGATTTTCAACTGTAGTTTTTCAGGAGGATTGGCACAAAGGTGTTATAGGTATTGTAGCCTCACGATTAATAGAAACCTATTACCGACCAACACTTGTTTTTACAAAAAGTGGTGATAAATATGCTGCTTCTGCTCGTTCTGTAAAAGGATTTGATGTATACAACGCTCTAGATGCCTGTGCTGAACATTTGGAACAATTTGGAGGACATATGTACGCGGCTGGAATGACTTTGAAAGAAGAAAATTATCCAACATTTAAAGAAGCCTTTGAAAAACAGGTAGAAAAAACAATTCTACCCGAAATGTTAACTCCGGAAATAGAAATTGATGCCGAGATTAATTTTACAGATATTACTCCAAAGTTAATTCGGATTTTAAAACAATTTGAACCTTTTGGCCCTCTTAATATGACCCCTGTTTTTATGACAAAAAACATAAAAGATACAGGTTATGCAAAAGCGATGGGGGCAGATGAAGACCATCTTAAGCTCTTTGTAAAACAAAACAACTCCGAAGGAATTTCGGCAATAGGATTCGGTTTAGGAAAAAAACTAGATCTTACAACTCATCAAAAACCATTTCAAGCCACTTATTGCATCTCAGAAAATGAATGGAACGGTACTATATCTACACAATTAATGTTAAAAGACATTCAGTAAGATGACAGATAAAATCAAAAAAAATGACCCGTACGCTGCGTTGCGCTATAGAGAGTTTAATGTTTTTTTAGTATTGCGTTTTGCCATGGTTTTTGCCTGGTCTATGCAATTTATCGTTATCGAATGGGAAGTATATAGCTTAACCAAAAATCCACTTTCGTTAGGAATCATTGGTTTAATGGAAGTAATTCCAGCTGTTTCAATGGCTCTATTTGCTGGTCATATTGTAGATCAAAATGAAAAAAAAGGGCTACTAGTTAAATGTATTTTAGGTTTTTCGGTTATTAGTTTTGGCTTATTTTTACTAACATGGCCAAAAATGGTAAGCAGTTTTTCTAAAGACGCCATTTTATATTCTATTTATTTTTTGGTTTTCTTAGGCGGATTAGTAAGAGCATTTTTAGGCCCAACTATTTTTTCTCTCTTATCTTTAATTGTACCTAAAAAATTATATCCTAATGCTGCTACCTGGAGCAGTTCAGTTTGGCAAGTAGGTTCTGTTTTGGGTCCAGCTATTGCAGGATTTTCAATTAACTATATTGGTGTTCATTGGTCTATGTGTTCTGTTTTTGCTTGTTCTCTTTTTGCGTTAATCGCACTATCACAAATTAGCAAAAAACCTATTTTAAATCCAAAAATTGGCGAGCCAGTTATAGAAAGTCTAAAAGAAGGAATCAGGTTTGTATTTAATAACAAAACGATATTAGGCGTATTATCTCTTGATATGGTGGCTGTTCTTTTTGGTGGAGCTGTTGCTTTATTACCAATATTTGCTCAAGACATTTTAAAAGTTGGTCCCGAAGGTTTCGGTATATTGCGGGCTGCTCCTGCAGTAGGCGCCTTTATTACTATGCTAATTTCTGCCTATGTTCCTTTGTATAAAAAAGCAGGAATGAAACTTTTAGCAGCAATTTTTGTTTTTGGATTATGCATAATTACGTTTGGTATATCTACTATTTTCTGGCTATCAGTTGCTGCTTTATTTTTAAGTGGTGTTGCCGATGGAATTTCAGTCGTTATACGTCAAACCATTCTGCAACTTAAAACTCCAGATCATATGCGTGGCCGTGTTGCTGCAGTAAACTCAATGTTTGTAGGCTCTTCTAATGAGCTAGGAGCTTTTGAAAGCGGTTTAACAGCAAGACTTATGGGAACAGTCACTTCGGTTGTTTTTGGTGGAAGTATGACACTCTTAACCGTTTTAGGCTTTGGCATAAAATCTCCAACTTTCAGAAATCTGGATTTACAAAAAGATATGGAAGACCATCAAAATATGTAGTAATAAAGAACATTGTTGGAAACCAAACTTTATAGCTATTAAAAACGGGTTTAAAACCTATTACTTTCAATTCAGTTAAAAGACACAAGCAACATAAGTTCATATAGATTAGCTATTCCATTAACAAAATTTAAGCTTTTTTATGATTTTTTTATTTAGAACAAATATAAATAATAATTATATTTGTTTTATAATTGATGATCATGAGAGAAATAGAACAAATATATCATAACGACTTCGGAATTTCTTTTTATTGGAAGAGCCATAATGAAACTCTATTTGATAAAATACAATTGATATTTAAAGAAACTGGATTTTACTTTTCTGTATCCGAATTAAAAGATTTTGATGATTTAATCGAAGACAGCTTAATGACAAATGCCTGTTGTGATGAGTGTGCCTTAAAAAATAAATGCCATAAATTTTTACTAAAGACTCCTTGCTCTCAAATAGACTTGGCTGTTTCTATGGACGAACTAAAAGCAATTGAAGATTTAGTAAAAGGCTCATTATTCAAAATTGAGCTAGAAGAATATGTCTATGGAGTTGGTTTAAACTAATATAACTCCCTTATTTTAAAATAATTAAAACAAGGGAGTTCATAACTTATATGGCTACCATTTTTGCTGTATCGTTAAATAAAATTGTGAACCTGGCTGTTTTTCTCTAACAGATTATTTTCCAAATTCTTTCAGTTCGAAAGTTTCACCATCAAAAACACCGTAGGTAAAATATCCAATCCAGTCACCAAGATTTACATAATTAGAATCTTGACCTACAGAAAGAATCATAGGTAAGTGGCGGTGGCCAAAAACAAAGTAATTATAATGTTTAGTTTCTAATTTACGCTTCGCATATAATACCAACCATTCATTTTCTTCTCCCAAAAACTTTACATCTTCGGCTCCAGAAATTAATTTGTTTTTTACTGATAAATATTGTGCTAATTTCACTCCAACATCAGGATGAAGCCATCTAAAAATCCATTTTGAGAATGGATTGGTAAAGACTTTTTTCATTCTTTTATACCCTTTATCTCCGGGGCCTTTTCCGTCTCCATGACCTATCAGAAATGTTTTTCCTCCAAAAGTAAATTCTTTATTATCATGATAAACAGGAATATTAAGTTCTGTTTCAAAATAATCATTCATCCATAAATCATGATTCCCTACAAAGAAATATACAGGAATTCCGCTATCACGAATTTCTGCTAATTTCCCCAAAACACGAATAAACCCTTTTGGAACTACTGTTTTATATTCAAACCAAAAATCAAATAGATCACCTAATAAAAAAATTGCCTCAGCATCTTTTTTTACCTCATCAAGCCACGCAACAAATTTTTGTTCTCTAGGAAAACTTAATTCGGGTGTAGGTGCTCCAAAATGTTGATCAGAAGCAAAATAAACTTTTTTATTATTGGGTAATTGCATGAAAATATATTACGATTACAAATTATCGCTTGCATACCATTCTGCAAATGACGATTCTGTTTCTTGAAGTTTTAAAGAGAAAAGAGAAATATTTGTTGGTAATCTTTTGATAATTCTTTCAGAAAAATCGACAACCATATTCTCACTTGTTGGCTGATAATCAACTAAAATCACATGGTGTCCACGATTTTTTAGTTCGTTTGCCAATTCAATATGTGGTGTTGTTTCATTAAAAACTGTAGCGTGATCAAACTGATCTACAATTTCTTCTTTTATAATCTTTTTTAGATCCGAAAAATCAATTACCATCCCATACTTTACGTTATTACGATCCGTAATTGGTGAACCAATAACTGTTACTGAGAGCTTATAACTATGTCCGTGAACATTTTTACATTTCCCATCATAACCATAAAGTGCGTGTCCTGTTTCGAAACTAAATTGTTTTGTAATTCTGATATTACTCATCGAGTTGTATTTTAGGTTGCAAATTTACTAAATTAAAAACCGTTTTGGTCTCTTTTTTTAGCTCGGTTATACATCCAGTACGCTACTCCAACCAAAATAACGAATGGAATAAACGAACCTATCACGACTCCTATTTGATAACTACTATCAGGAGCAGTCTTCATTTTCTCTGCAACATCTACTTGCTGAAGGGATAAAAAAACATTCATATTAATTATTTTTTAAATTGTAATAAAGCTGACTTTGTAAAATCAGACAAAACTAATTTTCCCGAAATCTGTGCACGTTCCAAAAGTAATGAACCCCAATGCTCAGTGCCTTGCCAAATAATTTTTTTCATTTCGCTTAGCGCTTCAGGATTATAACTTGCCAGTCTTAATGCAAAATGAGACAACTCTTCGTCCAACTCCACTTCGTTATCTAATACTTTTGCAAAAAGTCCTTTATGGTTTGCCCAAGTAGCCGATTTCCATTCATGGGCTGCAAGTGTCATCTCAGTCATAGCCGTTTTTCCAATCTTTTTAGAAACAGCAGGCTCAATAACAAATGGTCCAATTCCGATTGCCAGTTCTGATAGTTTTATTGCGCTTTCTTGTGTAGCAAATGCATAATCGCAAGCCGCGGCAATACCAACTCCTCCTCCAACAGATTTACCATGAATACGTCCGACAATTATTTTAGAACAATTTCTCATAGCATTGATAAGATGAGCAAACCCTGAGAAAAACTCAGCTCCTTGCTCCTCATTCTCAACTGCCAGAAGTTCATCAAAAGAAGCTCCTGCGCAAAAAGCACCATTTCCCTCGCTTCTTAAAATAACAACTGTAACAGCATCATTTTTACTCAAGTTGTCGATTTCAGCAGTTAATTTATTAAGCAAAGTTCTAGGAAAAGAATTACTTGCTGGATGATAAAACTCAACTGTTGCTATATTATTTTGAATTATGGTATGAAGTGAACCGTATTGATTTTCTGAGCTCATAAAAAATAGATTTGATTGTAAAGTTACGATTTTGACAACTATTTTAAGGTGATGCGTTTTGAAATTTGCTTTTTGCCAATTAAATGACTTTATTTGCTATCGTATTGGGGGATTAGCTCATTTGGCTAGAGTGCTTGCCTGGCAGGCAAGAGGTGATCGGTTCGAATCCGATATTCTCCACATAATAGAACAATAACCCTTGCAAATTAATTTTTGCAAGGGTTATTTTTTTTATAATAAAGCTATTATTCTTTCTAAATTTAATCTCATAGCTCATTAAACACAAAATAATTTATAATTTTTGCTTTTCGTAAATGCTAAATTATGCTGTTTTCTCCTCATTGCTATTTATTTTAAAATGCCCCGTAAACCCAAGAAGCCACAGCTTAAAACTTCTAACGCATTACAAAAACACCTTAAAAATAATCATAAACTTACAAATTAATATTATTTTATTTTTTTATATAAGAAAAATACACTTATATTTACTCGTAACATTTAGTTTAAAAATCAATTTTATTATACTAAATACCACAACAATAGATTTATTTATAAAGGAATAATAGCAACATATGGTTATACTAAATGGTAACGAACCAACCTGAGAAAATAGGATATAATGAAAATTTCACAAAAGAAAATCATTTGTTTTTCGAATAAAATATAACACATTTTAAATATTTCTGAATTAGTAAGTGGAAATAAAGCACGTCATTAAAATTGTTTAATAAGAGAAAACAAATGCTAAACCGTAATCCGATTTGAAATATACGATTACGGTTTTTTTTATTGCTTTTACAAATGACAATTAAATAACTAAACCAGTAAAAAATGAAAAACAAATTAAAAAGAATTGCACAAGTATTACTATGCTGTTTTCTTCTCATAGTATGGAGTTGTGAAACCGAAAAGTTAGTAACTGACGAACAAACACCTCAGGCGAAAAGTATTCTATCAGCTAAAACATGGTTTGATAAATATGAATCTAATGGTATTAATTATGAATTATTTCAGAATTTAGAATACAACTGGAGCGAGGCAAACATTACGAAATCAGAAGATGGAACAGAAACTATTATTGTCCCTGTTATTGAATTAAAAGAAGATAAAGAGGAAATTTGGTCACAGAAATTATATCTTTATAAATTAGATGAAGGTAATTTCAAAGCATTATTATTCGAGATATATCCCGATAAAGATGTTCTAGCAAGTAGTCAAACGATAGATGGGGGTGATTTCAATGGTTACATTAGCTCTTGGGATTTGAAAAATGGTTTTATAAAAGCGGCTCAATTTGAAAACAATAAAGTTGTTCTAGAAGGGAAAATATCAATACTCCCTTCCATAAATAATGAACAAGGAAAAATGATAGCCGACCCTTGTTATTATTGTCCCGATGAAGAAGAACCAACTGGTGGTAGTAGTGGTTTTCCTGGCACACCGCTTAGAGAAGTTATAATTAAATCTCCATCATCACCACCATCGTTTCCTCCTATGACCTTTATCCCGCGTGGTCCCTCATATGGTGGTGTGATTAATCCGTCTGAATATACAAATCCTCCTCGTGGCGGCGGAGGTAGTAGTGGTGGATCGAAAAGCAATAATGAAGAGGTTTATCCTGATTGTGCTAGTATCAATTTTATAAAAATGGCGGGATTGCCTTGGCAAGAAGCTGCTGTAAAAAATATTAAATTTGACATTGTAATAGTTCAGTCTTTGACTCCCTTAAGGACTAGTACCGAAACAATTATATTACCGCAATCTGTATCTTTTCAAATGCCAACAAATACAATAGTAGGAAATACAGATATTACCCCAGGAACAGCAGCTAGTGTTACTGCAAAAGCTATAGATATGGCAATGAAACAAACAAGAGATTATTATAAAGCTGTTCCAGCAACTGAATTAATGGTTACTGAATTCTTTAAGAAAGCTTTAAAAAACACTTTTGAATTAATGACTCCAGGAAGCAGACTTCAAATTAACCCAGGCAAAACCGTTACTCCAACAGAATATAAAAGCAACTGGTTTTTACCAGGTAACTGTAATTAAACACATATGCTGATAGAAATTTTAAAAAACATTTCAAATTCAAATTACCCTGATAATATTTCAGAACTTAATGAAGTAGAAAAATACAACGAAAGTTGTGAGCATAAAAATTTATGTAAAACATTAACTTTATTTGAAAATATGCATCGTAATGAAGGATATCTAAATGAATTAATAGAAGAATTTAAAGCCATAAATTTAACGATGCATTTTCATGATGCAACTCTGTTTAACTCTGGTGATAGAGCCTTTAATTTTCAACTAACTAAAATGAACGGAAGCCATCTTCATTCTATTTGTTTAAACATTAGTATCTTGTGTCCATATTTCACATATTATGTTCTTGATACATTAGTTGATTTAGAACAAGTAAAATGGATTGGAAGACCTTATAAAAATGAAGAGTTAGAAATTCTGTACGCCACAGAAATTAATAAAATCATTAAATTAGTTGAAAAAAAGCTTAGAATTACAAAATTTCCATCAGAATTACTAACTTACAAGCTCCCACAAATTAGCAAAGGATTTATTCCGTTTGGCGAGTTTACTTTTTTTAATGCATTCTTTTTGGATGAATACTATACAAGATTATGAAATACTTTATTTACGCACTTTTAATTTTAGGAATAGGATTATTGATTTATGGCTACATCTATCCAACTGAATATTGTTTGGATATCAATATTAAAGATACCTATTACGCATTTACTTATACACCAATAGCAACATTTGTTTTATTGTTTTCTTTAATCTTTTATATAGCTAGTCGTTTATATAAACTAGTTAGATGATATATCAATACTCCCTTCCATAAATAATGAACAAGGAAAAATGATAGCCGACCCTTGTTATTATTGTCCCGATGAAGAAGAACCAACTGGTGGTAGTGGTGGTTTTCCTGGCACACCGCTTAGAGAAGTTATAATTAAATCTCCATCATCACCACCATCGTTTCCTCCTATGACCTTTATCCCGCGTGGTCCCTCATATGGTGGTGTGATTAATCCGTCTGAATATACAAATCCTCCTCGTGGCGGCGGAGGTAGTAGTGGTGGGTCAACAACAAATCCTGCAGATTCTCCTCCTCCTAGTTGTGAAAGTTTTAATTTTACAGCAAAAAAAGGTGCTAATTGGCAAGAAGCATTGATTAAAAATATTAGTTTTAAAGTTGTTTTATTAACTCCACCTAACCATGTTCAGATAACACAAATTATCAATTACCCCCAGCCTATAAGTTTTGGTATGCCAATAAATTTCAACAAAGGTAATGGAGATGTAAGTTCAGGCGTTGCGGCAACAGTTTCTGCAAGAATTCTTCAGCTAGCTATGGATGAAACAATTGCTAAATTTGGTAAGACAGAAGTTTCAGAATTAACAGTTAGATTATATTTTCAAGAAAAATTAATTAAGGAATATAGGGACTATACCAATGGAGGCATAGTAAATTTTAACTCATATTCGAATCTCACAGCCACACAATATAAAACGAATCCACTAAGCTCAGGAAATTGTGATTAAATTATTTATATGATAAACGAAGTTTTAGTAAATTTGGCTTATTTATTTTATCCTAAGAATATATGTCCTTGGGATGAAAATGAAAAATACCTTCAAACTGAAGAGTATAAAAGATTGTCGACAACTATAGATTTTTTTAATTCTGATGGAAACAAGAAATTAAGAAGTAGTATTAAAGCTGAATTTGAAGAAGATTTAGTTTTAAAAGATTTTGAAGATTTCTCAAGACTAGATAATCAGGACAGATGTGTTAAGTTTTTTTTAAATGTTTTTGAAGATGGTAAATTGTTCTCCATTACATTATACTTAAGTATCCTAAGTCCTTATTATGTAATTGTTTCGATGAAGCATTCACCTAGTCCTTTTTTTTCACAATTAAAAATAAATGAACTTGAACTGGCAAATACGGACACTAGAAAATTGAAAGATTTAATCTTAGATGTAGAATCGATTGTAGAAAAGAAACTCCTATATCAAAAATTCCCACAAGAACTAATCCATTCTGTCATAGATAATATTAGTTTTCAAGGAATATATTTAGGACATTTCAAAATGTATAATGCTTTTTTTAATAATGAAAATATATGAAAACACTAAATAGAAATTATTTAATTTTTGTTACACTCTGCATTTTGTTGTTTATCTATTTTTACTTTTACCAATATTTCTATACCATTAATTTGTATGATACTTACTACCTAATAAGTTATTTCTTTTTCGTGGTTGCAGCTTTTATTATTGGGACAGTTTTTTATTTGAGGAAAATTTTAATACAAAAATTAGAAAAACGCATAGAGGAATCTCAGGAGAAACATTCTTCAAAATATTTATTGATGTTCCTTAAACCAATTTCATACCTGAAAATGAACTCAGTTACTAAATACTATTTAATTTTTGTGGTACTCTGTGTTTTATTATCTGCCTATTTTTACCTTGCTGATTATTTTTATTTAGCTAGCTATAATGGCGCTTATCATTTTGTAAGTTATTATTATTTTGTTTTACCAATTCTGATTATTGGTACTATTTTTTATTTCGTAAAAACCAGACAGACAGATTAGAAATGCTTTAAAATTATAATTCAAATTAAAAAGCAGCATTTCAATATTTTTGAATGCTGCTTTTTTCATTTTAAAGTTATTTTGACTGAAAATCGATTTTAAGGCGGTTTCTTAAGGGCTTCCTAATACACCTGCTGTGCGAAGTCTCCTGACTTCGTACTCACTCTAATTTATTTTTCTTTTACTTTCTACCAAAGCTATATTTTCCTATCGTTGTCGCTACGAATTCGGGAGACTTCGCAGAGCAAGGGACACTCGCTCTAGCCAAAGCTATATTGAATAAAAAAATTTGCGAGTTTGCGAGTTATAAAAACCTCAGAACCTTAGTAACTTAAAAAAAACTATTTCAACAAATACCCAAATCGAATAGAGCCAAAGAAATACCCCGTATTAGTATTATACGGATCTCCCTTTAATTCTTTGCCACGGTAAATAAAAGAATAAGACATATTAAAATTATTGTGGCGATATTTTAAACCAAACTCAGCATTAAAACGAAGCGGTTGTAAGTCAAAAGTTATTGGACTTGAATTGTTAAACATACTACCCTGAATTGTAGCGTCATAAAACTGGTAATTAACGCTTGGCATTGCGTAAAAGTAAAACTCTCTAATATTAAATTTCGGTACAAAACTTACTGAAGCATCGTGCAAATTAGAATCATAAATTGGGAGTAATCTCTTAAAACCAATTCGAGTTAATAATCCTGTAGAAACCCCTGTAAAAATAGTCCCAAGATTTGCTTCAGACTGAAAATGAAGATCAATAAAATCATTGTGTTTCGTTGGGAATAATTTCTTTGAATACATAACATGCGCCTGCACGGCAAAAGCATTACTAAGCTCATTTTCCCAACCATATACATTTTTATACCCTATTAAATGGTGGAAACTTTCCTGAGTTTCTTTCCCTAAAGCATTTGGTCCCATAAAACCTAACTGAAAATCTGTCTTTAAAACCGATTCGCTTTGATAAAAAAAACTTCGGCCTGCTTCTACAAAAAAATATCCTGTAAAAGGACGATCATTTTTATCAACAGCCGATTTATTAATAAATCTTGGATTATAAATATATTGTCCAAGACGAAATTCTGTAATTTTCTTGTTTATCTTTTCATTCTCATTCTTTGATAAAAAACGATAGAAAAGCTCTAAACCATTTGTATAATACATGTCATTTTTAGACGATGTATATAAATCATTATCAGTAATCAATCCAATCTCACTGGTTCTACTTTGGGCAAAAACAAAAGTGGTTGCTAAAATAAACAGAATACTAAGTCCCTTTTTTGGTACCATCATAATTAATTTTACCAACGCTACGCATTACTTTAACAATCTTATTTTTTCTTTTATTTATGTAGCTTGAAGATCCGGTTGCTTTAAATTTACGGGGATTTGGTAAGATAGCTGCAATTCCCGCAGCTTGTATAGGTGTAAGACTCTTTGCGCTCTTGCGGTACCAATGTTGCGCTGCAGCCTCGGCTCCATATACTCCATCTCCCATTTCGATACTATTAAGATACACTTCCATAATACGTTCTTTCCCCCAAACTAATTCGATCAAGACTGTAAAATAAGCTTCTAGTCCTTTACGGAAATAGCTTTTCCCTTGCCATAAAAAGACGTTTTTGGCTGTTTGTTGTGATATCGTACTTCCCCCTCTTATTCTTCTGCCACGCTCGTTACTTTTATATGCTTTTTGCAATGCCTTAAAGTCAAAACCATTGTGTTTCAAGAAAGTTCCATCTTCACTCGCAATAACTGCTTTTTGTAAATTCATGGATATATTCTCAATTGGCTCCCAATCGTGACTAAAATAATTCTCTTTTCCGTCTATTTTATTTTCAATACCACGAATTACCATTAAAGGTGTAAAAGGGACAGGGACATATTTAAAAAGCACCACAAAAAATATTGAAATCCCAAAGAACCATAAAAGGAGTTTACAAAAAAAACGAACTATTTTACTACCAAATGACCTGTTGCTTTTTTTAGAAGTTGGTTTTGCTTTACTTGTTGTTGTTTTTTTTGGTGCTGCTTTTTTAGTCGCCATTATATTAAATCTGCTAATTCTGTTCCTATTAAACTACCTATTGCTACTCCCATTCCTCCTAATCGAACGCCACAATATACGTTTTCAGAGAATTGGGTCACAATTGGGTTTTTACTATTTCCTACTCCCATTATCCCACTCCATCTGTGAGCGATATCAATTTTTTGATTTGGTAAAATTACATTTTTCAACAAATCTTCCAATTTATTTTGTATTATTTCTGTATGCCCAAATTCGGTTGTAGTTTCGGTTTCGAAATCAAGATTTCGACCACCTCCTAATAAAATTCTATCACCCACATTTCTAAAATAATAATACCCTCTATCTAAGTGAAATGCCCCTTTAATTTCTAAATCATGAATAGGTTCTGTAATAAGAACCTGTGCTCTTGCAGGCTTTACTCCTCCATCTGTAAGCTTACTAGCAAACCCATTTGTTGCGAATAGAATTTTATTTGTAGTAAAAGTAAAATCGCCTAATGCAACCTCGACATTATTCCCTTTGTCAAAATAGGACGTAACAGTTTGCTTATTCAAAATCAAAATATTAGCTTCAATTGCCTCTTTTAACAATGCTTGCATCATATTACCCGTATCTAATTGTCCTTCAAAAGGATTAAAAACCAAATACTCATGAATCCCTTTAAACTCAAAACAGTCTACTTCTTTAGCAAAAACATCTGTCTTAAAAAAAGGTTTAAGGATTTCATTCACAAAAGGTAATTTGCTGGAACATTCATTGTATCCTTTTTCATCTTCTTTCAAAAATAACTCATACCCTCCATAAGGTTTAAAATCGATTGCATGATCTCCCAATCGTTTACGTAATAACTGCAATCCTTTCCAACGTTTTTCAATAAGCTTGATTACATCTTCTTCTGTATGCGATTTTAAATCATCAACTATTTCAGATAGGCTTCCGAAACAAGCAAAACCAGCATTTTTTGTACTTGCTCCCTGAGGTAACATTCCTTTTTCGAGAATCAGAATTTTAGCTTTGGGAAATTTTTCGCGCAAGCGTAATCCTGCATGCAAGCCTACAATTCCACTACCAACAATAGTAAAATCTACATTTGTAAACCAATTTTTAAGCTCCCAATAACTTAATTCCATATTGATATTTTTTATAAAAATAGTGATTTTTTGAGTATTTACAATAGGAAGTCTTTTACTGTTTAAGCCTTTTATCCAAACATTTAGAAAACATAAAATCATATAACAAAATTGTCCAAAACAAACTCATATCACTTATTATGATTGAACTAATTATTCAAATCTTCAATTATTCTTTATCTTTTATTTTAAGAGAATACCTACTACACTATCATCAGGTTGCTGGAATAAATTTTGTACTTTTAGAACCTTAAAAATTAAGTTTAAATCTATGAAAAAAGCACTATTTACAACCTTAGTAATGATGAGTTTAAGCACCATGGCACAAAATGTAATGTCACCCGAATTATTATGGAAGTTAGGTCGAGTTACTCCACTTGGACTTTCAAAAGATGGAAAAAACGTTGTTTACAAGGTTACAACACCGTCTATTGCCGAAAATAATTCGAAATCAAAATATTATACACTACCTGTAAATGGTGGAAATGCAACCGAAGTTTCGGATATAAAAACAGTTTTAACTGATAAAAACATCTCCCCAGACGGAAAATTTTTAGTGTACAATGAAGAAGTAAAAATTGACAAAGTATTAGGGAAAGATTTTTATCCAACTCTAGAAAAATCAGATGCGCAAATTTACGATGGTTTAGACTATCGCCATTGGGACACTTGGAATGAAGGTAAATTTAATCATGTCTTTTACAAAGAGAACAAAGATGGCGCTACTGGAATTGACATTCTAAAAGGAGAAAACTTTGATAGTCCTCAAAAACCTTTTGGTGGAGATGAAGATTATATTTGGTCTCCTGATGGGAAAAGCATTTTATATGTAAGCAAGAAAAAAGTGGGAACGCAATATGCAATTTCTACTAATACTGATATTTACGAGTATAATCTTGAAACTGGTAAAACAATAAATAGAACTGAAGAGAATTTAGGTTACGACATGGCTCCAAAATTTTCACCAACAGGAAATTTAACCTGGTTGCAAATGAAACGTGATGGTTATGAAGCTGATAAAAATGATATTATTGTTGATTTTAAAGGTTTAAAAATCAACCTAACTGCTAACTGGGATGGAACAGTGAATAGTTTTATGTGGAGTAAAGACGGTAAAAAAGTATTTTTTGTAGCTCCTATTGATGGCACAAAACAACTTTTTGAAGTAAATTTCCCAGGATTAACTAAAATCGCAATTAAGGTACTTCAACTTACAAATGGTAATTACGATGTAAATGATTTAGTTGGTTTTGCAGATGACCACATTATTGTTACTAGATCAGATATGAATCATGCCAATGAAATTTTCTCTTTTAATTTAAAAAAGAATACTTGGAAGCAATTATCTAATGTAAATACTGAGGCATACGAAAAACTTACGTTAAGCAAAACTGAAAGACGTTATGTTACTACAACAGATGGTAAAAAAATGTTGGTTTGGGTAATCTTACCTCCAAATTTTGATGCTTCAAAAAAATACCCAACTCTTTTATACTGCCAAGGTGGACCACAATCTGCTTTAACACAATCGTATTCTTTCCGTTGGAATTTCTCATTAATGGCTGCTAAAGGTTATGTCGTTGTAGCCCCTAACCGCCGCGGAATGCCAGGTCACGGTGTAAAATGGAACGAACAAATTAGTAAGGATTGGGGCGGACAAGTTATGGATGATTACTTATCAGCTATTGATGATGTTGCAAAAGAAAACTATGTTGACAAAACTCGTTTAGGTTGTGTAGGCGCAAGCTATGGTGGGTATTCGGCTTTCTTCTTAGCAGGAATTCACAACAACCGTTTTAAGACTTTTATTGCTCATGATGGAGTTTTCAACACACAAAGTATGTTTGGAACTACCGAAGAAGTTTTCTTTAACAACTGGGATTTTGGTGGTCCTTACTGGGATAAAAATAATGCTGTTGCTCAAAAAGCATACACTACTTTTAACCCAATAAACTATGTTGATAAATGGAATAAACCAATCTTAATTATTCAAGGTGGAAAAGACTTCCGTGTGCCAATTGGTCAATCTCAAGAAGCATTTCAGGCTGCTCAATTACGCGGAATAAAAAGTAGATTATTGTATTTCCCTGAAGAAAATCACTGGGTTTTAAAACCACAAAACGCACAAGTTTGGCAAGGTGAATTCTTTAAATGGTTAGACGAAACACTTTAATCAAATTGCTCTTGAATTAGAGACTAATCAATCAATTAGTTTAAAATAATTTTATATAAAAGCCACAGACATTAAATAGGTATCTGTGGCTTTTTTTGTGTTTTCTAATTAAAATCATATAACATATTGATCGTGATTTATAAGCCTTAATCAGAAAATTTTAAATAAATTGCGATAATATAAAAAACAAAATCCCTACAATTATAATCTATGGAGAGTAAAAACAGTTACATTCCGCTTAAAGTTTTTATAAGTTACATTGCATTAGCTTCTCTTGTAATTAGTGTAGGATGGGTTTTATATTCTGAGAATGTTATTTATTCAAATATAGAAAGTAAAATTGCTTTTGAAAAAACTAAAATTTTAAAAGTAAGTCAGCTATTTTCAAACGTATACAAAACTGAAAGTCTGGCTCGAAAAACCATTCAATCCAATTCTGAAACCGATTTCGTGCACTATATAAAAGAATCTGATTCTTTACGAATTCGAATAGATTCTTTAAAAAAAATAGTGACTACTCAATCTCAAATTGTTTTATTGGATAGTGTCAATTATCTATTGGCTGAAAAAACTAGAAATATTCGACAATTAAAATCTATTAAAAGCAAAGCTAACGACGAAGTTACGGTAAACAATGCTATTGATGAATTAACAAAACTCGAATTTTCATTACGCAAATTACAACTTGAAGATTTTGCAAAAAACCCTGAGAAGCTTGGAACTTATCAGCGTAATGTTCTCCAGAAATATGTTGATTATCTCAATCAGAATATTCCAGATGACAGTACAAACACATTAAGTAAGAAAGCATCCGACTCTATTTTATCTACATCCAAAAAATTATTAAGTTCTGTAAAAAGAGAAACAGAAAAGAAAAAAGAATCACTTAATTATCAGGAGAACAAATTACTTAAAAATGAAATTCTGATTTCTGAACAGCTCCGAAAAGTACTTCGCATGATTGAACGGGAAATTATAATAAACTCGATTAAATATAATACTGACAAAGAAAAATCACTAAAAAAGATAAACGAAATTATAACTGGCGCGGCAATTGTTGGGTTACTCCTTACCATCTTTTTTTCAATTCTTATTGCGAGTGATTTCTCTAAGACACAACTTTATAAGAAGCAATTAGAAATTGCCAATTTTAAAACCAGGAATCTCTTAAAAAGTCGCGAACAGCTTATTTCTACAGTAAGTCATGACTTAAAAACCCCATTGAGCACAATTGTAGGCTATACTGAACTATTAGACAATTCTGACGTGAACACAAAGCAATCGTATTTCATTAAGAATATCAGAAATTCATCTCAGTACATTTCGCAATTGGTTCAGGATTTACTTGATTTTTCTCAAATTGAAGCGGGGAAAATCACAATCGAAAAAAAACCCTTCTTACTTCCTGAAATCATAACAGAAGTTGCCAAAAGTATCCAATCTGTATATATTCAGAAAGACATAGAACTTATCATTCAGGCTGACGAAAAACTAAACCAAAGAATAATTGGAGATTCATTTCGTCTCAAACAAATCTTAAGCAATATAATTGGAAATGCTTATAAATTTACCGAAAAAGGTTTTATAAAAATCAACGCTACAATTAATGACAAAGGAGATTTTGTTATTATTAAAATTGAAGATTCTGGTATCGGAATTGAGAAAAAAAATCAAAACCTAATATTCGAAGAATTTGCTCAAGCCAATGAAAATATTGAAAAAAAATATGGAGGAACTGGCTTAGGTCTCGCCATATCAAAAAAAATAGCGACTCTTTTGGGTGGTGATTTACATCTAAAAAGTGTTTTTGGAAAAGGAAGTACCTTTGAAATTCAGCTTCCACTAGTTTTCGATACCAACCCAAAACCTGAATTAGAAGAGTTAACTACAAAAGAACATAATATTCCTTTAATCTCTCCTAAAACTGCAATCGTAATAGACGACGATACTAATTTACTAGGTTTAACTTCTGAAGTTTTAAAGCAAAACAACTATACAGTTTTGGCTTTTAATAATGCAAACGACGCTTTAAAAACAATTCAGAATACTCCTTTTGACTTTATCATAACCGATATACAAATGCCAGAAATTGATGGATTTCAATTTATAGAAAAATTAAAAGAAACTACGAACTCTCAATATCAAAACCAACCAATAATTGCCTTAACAGGGAGAGAGGATCTATATTTGAAAGTTTATTTAGATGCTGGATTTACAACTGTTGTAAAAAAACCATATTTACCTAAAACATTACTAAAAACGATATTTTCGTTATTTGATAGTTCGTATAAAATTGAGTCTGAAGATAGCGAGACCAGTAACTTTGATTCAGAGAAAAAAATCTCTCTAGATTCTTTAAAATCATTTTTAGCAAATGACAAAGAGGCCCTACAAGAAGTACTTAAAACATTTATAACAACAACACAAGAAAACTTAGTCGTTTTAGAAAAAAGCATCAATAATAGAGATACGATCGAAATTAATGCTATTGCTCATCGAATATCGCCAATGTTCAAGCAAATCAATGCAATTGAAATCAGTGAAATTTTAAGTGATTTAGAACAAAATAAATATTCAGATACAGATTTAGAAATAATTTTCAATGAATTAAAAACTAAAATCAATTCATTACTTCAAACCCTTAAAAAAGAAATAAGTTAATCTATATTATATTGTTTTAACTTATTATATAAGGTTTTTCGAGTGATCTTAAGCATTTTTGCAGCTTCTGATTTATTGTTTTTAGCTTTTGAAAGTGCATGAATAATAGCTTCTTTTTCATTTTCAGACAATGAAAAATCATTTGGTACCTGCTTTTGAATCTGAAAAAACTCTAATGGCAAAACACTACTTTCTATAAAATCTCCTTGTGATAATAAGGTTGCTCTCTTAACACAATTTTGAAGTTCTCTTAAGTTTCCTGGCCATCTGTATTTTTGAAAAACAGCAACTACTTCATCCGAGAAACCAATAACATTTTTATTTAATTGCTCATTAGCTTTTTCAAGAAAGTAATCTGCAAAAATCATTAAATCCTCTTCTCTTTCAATCAATGAAGGCGAATGAATAGAAAACTCATTGATTCTATGGTATAAGTCTTCACGAAAATCTCCTTTTTGTACCGCTTCACGCAAATCTTCATTGGTTGCAGTTACAATACGAATATCTACATCAATTTCTTTATTACTACCAACTGGTTTTATCTTGCGCTCCTGTAATGCTCTTAAAAGTTGAATCTGATTTTCATAAGAAAGATTTCCAATTTCATCTAAAAAAATAGTTCCTCCATTAGCTGCTTCAAAGTAACCTATTTTATCGGTGATAGCTCCTGTAAAAGAACCTTTTAAATGTCCAAAAAATTCACTCGCTGCTAATTCTTTAGGTATTGCACCACAATCTACCGCAATAAAATTATTTCCTTTTCTAGGACTTTGTTCGTGAATACTTTTAGCAATTATTTCTTTTCCAGTACCGCTTTCTCCAATTATCAAAACCGACATATTAGTTGGGCTAACCAATTTAATATGCTCTGCTAACTTCTTCGAAGCTTTAGAAATTCCTTTTACAAACTCAAATTCGTTTGACTTTTTTGGACTTTTTACTTTCTGTTCTTTTTCAGGAACTATATCAGAATTTTGTAATGCATTAGAGATTACTAACAAAACTTCCTCTGGGTTAAATGGTTTCGAAATATAATCTGCTGCACCATTTTTTATAGCTTTAACAGCTGTATTTACATCAGAGTAACCTGTCATTAAGATCACAGGAATTTCAGGGTAGATCTTTTTAAATTCAGCCATTAATCCAATCCCGTCTGAATCTGGAAGTCTCAAATCGGTGATAATAAGATCAAAAGATTCATTCTTAATTATATTCCGTGCTTCGGTTGCAGAAAAAGCAGTCACGACAGTGTATGCTTTTTTTGTTAGAAATCTATCTAATAACTTACAAAACGAAATATCATCTTCTATTAATAAAATCTTTGGCATTAGTGTCTGAACTTTTCATGCTAAAATAAGACTAAAATAATTGTATTCTCATAAAATTATGCAAAAAAAAAGAGATTGCAGATGCAATCTCTTTCCAAAAAAACCTAAACTAATCTACCTAAATTATATTTTTATCCAATTGCCATTGACATCTGCATACACAGTAGCCTTTTGGTCACCAACTGAAATTTCTAATTTATATTCTTTCTTTTCATTTACATATGCTTTATCAAGTTTCACATCCGGATAAGCCTTCTGTAAAGCTGTTTTTACAGCTACTGGCACTGCATCTGCACTAACTTCATTGTAGCTGTCTTGCACTTGCACAATTACAACTTCATTAACTGGCTCTGTAATTGTTCTAGTTGCTGCATAAATTGACAAACTCCCTAAAACAATTGCTGCGGATAAGATTACTTTTTTCATAATGATATGTATGTTTAAATTTAACTTATTTGGTTTGTGATCAATTATTTTTTGATCAGATTCCCTAATGCGTCAGAGAAAATAGTATATTTTTTATCGCCATGAACGATTTCTAATTTGTATACATTTTTTTCGTTTTTATAAGCCTTTTCGAGTTTTGCATCTGGAAAAGATTTCTCAAGAGTAGATTTTACTTCCGCAGGAAGTGCATCTGCACTAATCTCTACGTACTCATCCTGAATACTAACTATTTTTACAGTTGATGCTGCAATTGCTACAGTCGTCGCATTAGCCGAGAAGCCTCCTAATATAATTGCTGCTGATAAGATTATCTTTTTCATGATACTAAATTTAATGATTATAAACTTCTAAATCGAATTTCGATTATTTTTTAATCCAATTTCCTGTTGCATCTGCAAAAAGATTTCCGACTTTATCCCCTACAGTTACATCTAACTTATACTCTTTATTTGCATTTACATATGCTTTATTAAGTACTGCATCTGGATATGCTTTTTTCAATGCTGCCGGAATTGCTGCTGGTAATTCTTCAATTTTAATTTCAGTGTATTCTTCCTGAACTGATGTAGTTTTAACATCTACAACTGAAGTTGGTAAAGTTGTTGCGAATGAAGATAAACTTCCTAATACGATTGCTGCTGATAAGATTAACTTTTTCATAATGATATATTTTTATATGTTTTTTAATTTATTTTGATTTTCTAAATTGAATTATTTTTTAATCCAGTTTCCTGTTGCATCTGCAAAAAGACTTCCCACTTTATCTCCTACAGTTACATCTAACTTATACTCTTTATTTGCATTTACATATGCTTTATTAAGTACTGCATCTGGATATGCTTTTTTCAATGCTGCTGGAATTGCTGCTGGTAATTCTTCGATTTTAATTTCAGTATATTCTTCTTGAACTGATGTAGTTTTAACATCTATAACTGAAGTTGGTAAAGCTGTTGCAAATGAAGACAAACTTCCTAATACGATTGCGGCTGATAAGATTAACTTTTTCATAATAATAGATTTTAAATTATTTGTATTGTTTTTACACTTCAGATAAAGAAATTATTATGCCGCAAAAACAAAAAACACTTCAATACGCTAATTATCAACAACTTAAATAAAAACACATAAAGTCGTTAATAATCAAAAAGTGTGTAAAATGGATAAAAAGTGTGTAAAAAATACACATAAATTGATTTCTAAAATCATATAAACAAAAAAAAGCCTCACATTCCTGTGAGGCTTTTGAATACTATATGGTAATAATCTATTCCAATTCTTTCATTTTAAATGTATCCATAAAAGCAGTCGTATAATCTCCTGCAATATAACGTGGATCATCCATTAATTGTCTGTGAAAAGGAATTGTTGTTTTAACTCCTTCAATTACAAATTCATC
The DNA here is from genome assembly GCF_020991525.1 of Flavobacterium sp. EDS. NCBI lineage: Bacteria > Pseudomonadati > Bacteroidota > Flavobacteriia > Flavobacteriales > Flavobacteriaceae > Flavobacterium > Flavobacterium sp. EDS. The sequence continues at coordinate 126,633 of NZ_JAJMOZ010000007.1, read as the reverse complement.
CAAAGCTCTTCTCATCTTGCTAATTGCTTCTTCACGAGATTGTGCAGTAGTAATTAATTTAGCAATCATCGAATCATAATTTGGCGGAATACTATAACCAGAATACACATGCGTATCTAAACGTACACCGTGACCTCCTGGCATATGAAGTGTTGTAATTTTTCCTGGTGAAGGGCGAAAATCATTATATGGATCTTCAGCATTAATACGACACTCTATAGCGTGTAATTCTGGTAAATAATTTTTTCCAGAAATTGGAATTCCAGCAGCAACCATAATTTGCTCACGGATCAAGTCATAATCAATAACTTGCTCTGTAATAGGGTGCTCTACTTGAATACGTGTATTCATTTCCATGAAATAGAAATTTCTGTGTTTATCAACAAGAAACTCTACTGTTCCAGCTCCTTCATACTTAATAAATTCAGCAGCCTTAACAGCAGCTTCACCCATTTTAGTACGCAATTCATCTGTCATGAATGGCGAAGGAGTTTCTTCAGTTAATTTTTGGTGACGACGTTGTACAGAGCAATCTCTTTCTGAAAGATGACATGCTTTACCATATGAATCTCCAACAATTTGAATTTCGATATGACGAGGCTCTTCAATTAATTTCTCTAAATACATTCCGTCATTACCAAAAGCAGCTAATGATTCCTGACGTGCACTATCCCAAGCTTTCTGAAGATCTTCAGCTTTCCAAACAGCTCTCATTCCTTTTCCTCCACCACCAGCAGTAGCTTTAAGCATTACTGGGTAGCCAAATTCTTCGGCTAATTTCTGTGTTTGTTCGAATGATTCTAACAATCCATCTGAACCTGGTACACAAGGAACTCCTGCTTCTTTCATAGTAGCTTTAGCAGAAGCTTTATCACCCATTCTATCAATCATTTCAGGAGCAGCACCAATAAATTTGATTCCATGTTCCTGACATATTTTAGAAAACTTTGAATTCTCTGAAAGAAATCCGTATCCCGGATGTATCGCATCTGCATTAGTAATTTCAGCAGCAGCAATAATATTTGACATTTTCAAATACGATAAGTTACTCGGAGGAGGACCTATACAAACCGCTTCATCTGCAAATTTCACATGTAGGCTTTCAGCATCTGCTGTAGAGTAAACTGCAACAGTCTTAATCCCCATTTCCTTACATGTACGAATCACACGAAGTGCAATTTCCCCTCTATTCGCAATTAATATTTTTTTAAACATCTTTTTAAAAATTAGATAATTAGATTAATTAGATCGTAAGATTATTAGCTTATAGAAAACTTCTAAAAGCTAAAATCTAAATCTAATTTTTTATGATGGATCTACTAAAAACAATGGTTGATCAAACTCAACTGGAGACATATCATCTACTAAAATCTTAACAATTTTACCAGAAACTTCAGATTCAATTTCATTAAATAATTTCATTGCTTCAATAACACAAAGAACATCTCCTTTTGCAATTGTTGAACCTACTTCAGCAAATGCTGGTTTGTCTGGTGATGGTTTTCTATAAAAAGTTCCAATAATTGGTGATTTTATAGTAATCAAATTAGAATTTTCTGCTGCAGCTGGAGCTTCTGTAGTTGTTACTACTGGAGCAGCTTGCTGAGGCACTACAGCTTGCGGCAATGTTGCTTGAGCTGGCAATTGTTGAACATACGTGGTTTCAGTTACATTACCTTCTAAAGTTGTTCTAATGGTGATTTTAACATCATCCATCTCCAACTTTACTTCAGCAACTCCCGAATTTGCTACAAATTTGATTAGGTTTTGAATTTCTTTTAAATCCATAATATTCGTTTTTAGTTTAAATTTATTTTTTATCGTAAGCCCATTTTAAGTAAATAGATCCCCAAGTGAATCCACCTCCAAAAGCGGCAAAAATAATGTTATCTCCTTTTTTGAATAAATGCTCAAAATCGCTAAGTACCAAAGGTAATGTAGCCGATGTTGTATTACCATATTTTTCAATATTCATTAATACTTTTGAGTCTTCTAAATCCATTCTGCTTGCAGTAGCATCAATGATACGTTTGTTTGCCTGATGCGGAACCAACCAATTTACATCTTGATTTGTTAAATTATTTCTCTTAAGAATTAATTCACTTGCATCAGCCATATTGGTAACAGCATATTTAAAAACAGTTTTCCCGTCTTGTATAATATTGTGTCTGTTTTCTTGAACTGTTTCTAAAGTAGTAGGAATCAAAGATCCTCCTGCTGGTATTTTCAAGAAATCACGACCAACTCCGTCACTTCTCAAATATTCATCTTGCAATCCTAAACCTTCATAATTAGGTTCAAACAATACTGCTCCTGCGCCATCTCCAAAAATAATACAAGTAGATCTGTCTGTATAATCTACTATAGAAGACATTTTATCTGCTCCTATTAGTAATACTTTTTTGTATCTTCCTGACTGAATATACGCTGCTGCTGTAGACATTCCGTAAAGGAAGCTAGAACAAGCTGCTTGTAAATCGTATGCAAAAGCATTTGTTGCACCAATTTCTGTTGCAACGAAAACTCCTGTAGAAGCTACTGGCATATCTGCTGTAGCTGTTGCCATTATTATCATATCAATCTCCAAAGGATCAATATTAGCTTTGGCTATTAAATCTTGTGCTGCTTTTATAGCAAGGAATGAGGTTCCTTTATCAGTATCTTTAAGAATTCTTCTTTCTTTTATTCCGGTGCGGGTAGTAATCCATTCATCATTGGTATCTACCATAGTTTCTAAGACTTTGTTTGAAAGTACAAAGTCTGGAACATAAGCTCCAACAGCGGTTATTGCGGCTGTGATTGTATTCATTATATTCAATTATTTCCTTCCAAATACTGGTATTTGAAAAATTTTTAAAAGACTTGAAAATTACAAAAAAAATTCTAAACGTATTGTCTTAATTTTCTTAAATAACGAAAATTATAACCAACAAAAAAAACTCTCACATAGTGAGAGTTCTAATATCATTTACAAAAATGTATTAAGCAACAGCTACAGATTTATCTATAACAACTTGCCCTCTGTAGTACATTTTCCCTTCATGCCAGTAAGCTCTGTGGTATAAATGTGCTTCTCCAGTGATAGGACATGTAGCGATTTGAGCTACAGTAGCTTTATAATGTGTTCTTCTCTTATCTCTTCTTGTTTTCGAGATTTTTCTCTTAGGATGTGCCATTTTACTATATTATTTATCCGTTAATAGTTTCTTTAATTTGTCCCAACGAGGGTCAATATCTTCTTCTTTTGTACTCTCTTCTTTTTGTTCTTTTATAGTTAGCTCATTCAGCTTATCTAAAGCTTCAGTTTTTAAACTTCCATCTTTAATTCCTGGATGAATCCTTTTTAGAGGTACCGAAAGCGCAATCATTTCATAGATATATTGTGCAATATCTATTTCAAATTCGCCATAAGGCAGAATAAGCAGTTCTTCATTGTCATTATTAAAAGCTTCTCCAAAACGAACTATCAACTTCATATTACCTTTTAAAGGCAAATCAAAATCTTCGCTTGTTAAGTCACATGGTACATTTACAGTCCCTTTGTGCTTGAAACCCAACTCTAACATGTTGCTTTTCTTCTCTAAAACTACATTTACTTTGATATCCGAATTTTGAAATTCCTCATAATCAAAGCTTTCAAAGAACACATTACTTATTTGATACTCAAAATGGTGTTTACCTAACTTTAATCCTACAAATGGAATTAAATATTCTTTTGTCTTGCTCATTTCAACATCATTTTTCCAAATTCATATTCTGAGTCACAGAACTCTGAATCGGGGTGCAAAGATATAAAATTATTGTAAAACTAATAATCTTATTCACCTTTTTTTGTTTATAACTGTTTTTCTTTTATTTTAAGAGGTTTTTTACTAATCTCCTCATATTGATTACGTGAGCGAAATATGTCTATTGCTAAATAAACAGCCTCTTTAAATGAATTGTAATCTGCAATATCTTTTCCTGCAATATCATATGCTGTACCGTGATCTGGCGAAGTTCTTACCTTGCTTAAACCCGCAGTATAATTAACTCCTTTACCAAACGATAATGTTTTAAAAGGTATCAATCCTTGATCGTGATAAGTTGCTACAATAGCATCATATTTTTCATACTGACTACTTCCAAAAAAACCATCTGCAGGAAAAGGCCCAAAAACTAATGTTCCTTTATCAAATATTTTCTTTAGTGCTGGTTTTAAAATCGCATCATCTTCTTTACCAATTACGCCACCATCTCCACAATGTGGATTCAGTCCTAAAACTGCAATTTTAGGTTTATTGATACTAAAATCACGAATTAATGATTCTTTAATCGTTTGAATTTTTCTCTCGATCAATTCTTCAGTAAGATGCGACGCTACTTCGCTTAACGGAATATGATCTGTTAGTAAACCTACTCTTAAATTATCTTGAACCATCATCATTAAAGCATTGCCTTCCAATTCTTGATCCAAATAATCAGTATGTCCCGGAAATTTAAATGTTTCTGATTGGATATTATACTTATTAATAGGCGCAGTTACCAAAACATCTACAATTCCTTCTTTTAAAGCCTTTGTTGCAGCTACAAAAGATTTTATTGCATATTCCCCTACTTTATCATCATTAGTCCCCAGATTAATATCAATCCCTTCTCTCCAAAGATTAAAAACATTAATTTTTCCTGGTAAAATCTGATCTAACTTATCAATTCCATGCAACATTACCGTTGATGTGAAATTCTTTTTTATAAACGACAGTATTTTTACATTTGCAAAAATAACTGGGGTACATAGTTCTAGCATTCGAGAATCTTCGAATGTTTTAAGAACAACTTCGCTTCCAATACCGTTTAAATCTCCTATTGAAATTCCGACGATTATATTTTCTGCATTTTTTATCATGACCACAGGTTATTTATTACTAATTTTGATGTGCAAATTTAGTAAAATAAAATAAGAAATGTTTACAGGAATCATAGAAACCCTTGGCAATGTAGTCGAAATAAGAAAAGACAGAGATAATCTACACATAACTGTAGATTCTTCTATTACAAATGAACTTAAAATTGATCAAAGTATCTCTCACAACGGCATTTGCTTAACAGTTGTAAATATACAAGACTCCCTTTACACCGTTACAGCTATAGCTGAAACCATACAAAAAACAAATATCGGCGATTGGAAAATTGGCGACATCATCAACCTTGAAAGAGGTATGAAGTTAGGCGACCGCCTTGATGGCCATATTGTGCAAGGTCACGTAGACCAAACAGGAAACTGTATTGCCATAGAAGAAGCCAACGGTAGCTGGAACTATACTTTCGAATATGACGAAAAACTAAACAATATTACCATCGAAAAAGGATCAATTACTGCAAACGGAGTTAGCTTGACAGTTGTTAATTCTAAAAAAAATCAGTTTAGTGTATCAATAATCCCATACACATTTGAAAATACCAATTTTAAAGATTTCAAAGTTGAAACCAAGATAAATTTAGAGTTTGATGTAATTGGTAAATACGTATCAAGATTATACCAAAATAACTAAATACGAAACAGTGTTAAAACAAGAAAACTCCAGTTTATGCTGGAGTTTTTTGTTTTAACCTATGTTTATATATTATATAAATTCCAAATAATAATGCCATGATAAGCAATACCATGAGATTTTCATCAATTGGCACGCGATCACCAGGCGGCGGAGGCGGAGGCCTTCGTGGAGCCGGAGGGGGCGTATTCGCAAGACCATAAACCGGACCTAGCAAAACCAGTACAATTACTAAAAACTTTTGTAGGTTGATCTTCATAATAAATTTTAACTATTTAATACTGGGGACTATAAAACGGAAAATTTATCTATAACAAATGTAACCTTTTTTAAATAAAGCAACAACACCTATAATAAAAAAAAGCTTACAAAAAAAACCATCAAAAAAACTTCAAACCACTATAAATCAGCTGTAAATAACTTTATACCCATCAGCCTTTATAGATAATTTACAATCAAAAAATAGGTGTTTATTTTCACCTCTATGCAAAAAGATGTATATTGTTATGAATTCTAAGCAATCAATAACACAAGAATATATTTTCTACTGAATCAAAATCTATTTGGCGGTTCCTAACTCTAGCAAAGACGAATCTCTAGATAAATCATACAGCTACCTATACCTAACATAAAAGATAATGAAACTTATTAAAGATAATAATAATTACCATACTTCTTCAAAAAAGGAATTTGAAGGCAGTAATATATCAATATCTTCAGTAACAAAAGCTTTTGAATTTGCTTATGAAATGGCTTTCGGCTTAGGATATCATCGAGAACACAGATCTGGAGGGATATTAAACCGAAACAAAACAGAGATATTCCAGAATACTTTTCAAGGAAAAATAGCTGAAATTATAGTTTACGAAAATTTAAAAAATGCTGGCATCCCTGTTGAAGAACCCGATTTTAGCATTAGCGGTAAGGAAATTTGGGATGACACAGATTTAAAATCGAATGAAAAATCTATTTGCATAAAATCAGCTGCATTTTTTTCGAATCTTTTACTTCTAGAAACAAAAGATTGGGACAACCAAGGAAGATACTTACCAAATATCAATAACAAAGAAGCAACATCTACTCATGATTACTTTGTGTTAGTAAGAATAAAACCCAATATAAAATCGATGCTAAATGCTCTACCAATTGTTAAAGAATTATACCTAAAAGAAATACAATCCTTTCAGTGGCTATATGATATACCTGGATGTTGTAGTATAAAAACCATTCAGCACATAATCAACAACCAATATATCCTTCCTCAAAATTCTATTTTAAATAAAAAAACAAAGATGGATGCTGAAAATTACTATATTCAAACAGGGAATTTACGAGCAATAGAAGTCCTACATTCCTCTTTAAAGGAATAACAAACCCTTTTCTTTAATTTTTTTGACCAATCTCATACTCAGAAAAACCTCAAAGAGAAACTTTACTTTCAAAACTAAATAAATGTTATTTTTAAAAACACAATCTGAACAAAATATTAAAAAATATACCAACTCATTAAAAGCTATTGGTGCATTTTCTAATTTATTTAGCTCCTCCGAAAAGCCATTTATTCAATACCGGGTAGCCGAAAATGCATTTTGCGAAGCCTTTACTGCCGAGAATTTAGCCAGAGCTGATGTTGCCTATGATGCAATTATAAATGGATGTGGAATCGGTATTAAAACATTCATCTTATCTGGGAATTCTAAAATAGAAAAAGTTGCCGAATTTAATTCACTTAGCACCGAATTAAGACTTTTAAAAGGAATGGACTTAGCAAACAAGCTAGCCGACTGTAGAAATGAAAGAATCAAATTTGCCGACAGATCCTACAAAACAACTAACAGGATTTATCACATAATAGGCAGAGACAAACTTGAATTAAAAATTTTCGAGACCCCTTATGACCTAATAGACAAAGCATCAATAGAAATAATTGCAGAGAACAAAACTTCTTTAAAATTTAAAGATTCATTAAACGAATACAATTTCAACATATCTAAAAGTGTTTTAATGAAGCGCTTTGTCGTCCCTAAAGAGCACATTAAAATTGACATTGAAATACTTAAAGACCCCATTAGTGTATTACTAGATCTAGTGAAGCCTGACTCACAAATGAACACTAAATTCATCAACAAAAATGAAATAAGCAGCTCTATTGGTCAACTTACACAGGATGAACTTATACCATTTAAAGACTATGTAATACTACCTCTATATTCTCCCAATGCAAAAAAACTCTCAAAAGAGCCTATTGTTCCGCTAAAAAGTCAGCTGAATCAATGGAATGCAGGAGGAAGAACCAGAGATTTTGGAGAAGTATATATATCCATACCAGCAGAGACCAGAAACAACGCTCCTGATTTTTTCCCAAATAAAGATTCTGTTTTTAATTTAAAAATTCCAAACGGAAATGTTTTTTCTGCAAAAGTTTGCCAACAAGATAGTAAAGCGTTAATGACAAACCCAAACAATGCCATGTCTAACTGGATTTTAAGAGAAATTTTTGCCTTAGCCGAAGGGGAAATTCTAACCTACGACAAGCTCAAGGAAATTGGATATGACAGTGTAAAAATTACAAAATCAAGTAGCGATGAATACTTCATTGATTTTACCCCTTTAGACGAATACGAAAAATTCATGGAAAAAAGCAAAGAAGATCTAGCTTAAAAAAACCTCCAAAAACAACTCGCCCATTCTCTAAAATCCAAACAAAACAATAGCGCTTTCTTAAAACAAAGAAAGCGCTATTACTTTATAAATATTATTATTAACACAGAAGCACATTAAATCACAGTCTTCTGTTTTTTTATTCAATTTTTATTTCTGCGAATGAATCAAAACATTTATGATTTCATCACTAATTCGTTCTATCAAAGTTGTCGTTACAGAATTTCCAGCCTGCATATAAAGCTTACTATTTGCTAAACTTGGCAAAACATAATTTTCTGGATAACCCTGAAATAAAAAACACTCCTTTGGCGTTAGTTTTCTGATTCCAAATTCATCTCTAATAAGAGGAACATTATGCCCTCCTGTACCCATATTTGCGGTTAATGTTGGACAAACATTACTTTTGTTTTCTCTCGCATAAACTCTACGCCATTGATAAACCGTATCTCTTGAAGTCATTGCTTTTTCAAGCTCTGGAAAATAAGCATGATCCTTGCTGTAATACAAATTTTCTGCTTGCTTTCCTTTTTCTAAAATATCATGGATCGTTTTTGTTAATTTAATCTCCGACGGAAACTTAAAATCCGAAAAATGCTTTACTTGATTCGGATCAAATGCAACTATAAAGATTCTCTCACGGTTTTGTGGCACATTGGCGTGTGTCATTGAATTCAAAATTTTTGTATAAACTTTGTAGCCCAATTTTTTTTCTAGAATATCGATAATAGTTTTAAATGTATTCCCTTTATCATGAGAAACTAAATTTTTCACATTCTCCAAAAAAACAACTTTCGGCCTGTGTTTAAGAACAATTTGTTCGATATCAAAAAACAACGTCCCTCTTGTATCAGCAAAACCTTTTTGATTTCCTGCAATAGAAAACGCTTGACAAGGAAAACCCGCACACAAAACATCAAATTCCTGTGGAATGTAATTTTTTACTTGCTCATTTGTAATATCTCCAAACGGAGCTTCGCCGAAATTTTTTCTATATGTTTTTTGAGCACCTAACTCCCACTCACTTGTAAAAACACATTTACCTCCTACATTTTGCATAGCAAGTCTAAACCCCCCAATTCCTGCAAAAAGATCAATAAATTTAAATGTACTTTTTTTTGGAGTCGGAAATGATGCATTTTTTACTTCAAAAAGTAATTGTTCCAAAACATCTTCAGCAACCACCTTAACTTGCTCTTCGTCTTGTTTGTATTGAACAAAATTATTTAAAACGTTCATAGCATCTTTCTCATAATGCTTTGAAACATCGTTGTCTCCGTAATTATGCAAGTAATGGGTTAATACAGCCTTATCGAATGGTCCAACAAGTTTTGATAGATATTTTTTTTCATCAAATTCATCAATACTTATTCTTTCAATTACCTCCATTTTTCCACTCTAAAATTAATGCTGCAATTTATGACAATAATTTGTGATAAAGAATTAAATAAATAAAATAGATATTCTGGTTTTACGTTTCAACACCAATAATTTTTACAGGTTCACAGGTCTTCGTATTGATCTACGAAAAGTGGATTTCTTCTTATTCAGATCATCTAATCTTTTTGACCAATCACCAACTTCTGAACCTAATCCTAGATTATTTTAAAACCATCTATTTCTCAATATCTTGATTAATTTGAGTTTACCCCACAAAAAAAGCCTCTACATTGCTGTAAAGGCTTTTTAGCTTAATCTGTGGTCCCACCTGGGCTCGAACCAGGGACCACCTGATTATGAGTCAGGTGCTCTAACCAGCTGAGCTATAGGACCGGTTTTGAGTTTGCAATATTACCACTATTTTCCATTTGTAGCAAATATTTAGACATGATTTTTACGTTAATTTCATTATTATTTTTCGCAAATTCGAAACTAACTGATTTTTAAGCATCTAATTCCACCCATAAATGCTCAGAATTATTTAATTTCTTGACATAACTCTATTAAAACACCATTTGTACTTTTAGGATGCAAGAAAACAACGAGTTTATTGTCGGCTCCCTTCTTCGGAACTTCATTCAAAACCACAAAACCTTCATGCTTTAAGCGTTCCACCTCTGCAACGATATCTAAAACATCAAATGCAATATGATGAATCCCTTCTCCCTTTTTTTCAAGAAACTTAGCGATAGGGCTATCTGGGTTGGTTGCCGCAAGAAGTTCTATTTTATTAGGTCCTGTTTGAAAAAACGAAGTAATAACCCCTTCGCTTTCCACCGCTTCAGACTTATAAGCAGAAACTCCCAAAAGCTTTTCAAATAAAAGATTCGAAACCTCTATATCTTTAACTGCAATTCCTATGTGCTCTATTTTGTTCATCATCTTAATTTGGTTTTTAAACTTACTGATTTATATACGTATTAAAATAACCGCATTCAGCAATTACATCCTGGTAATATTTTGTATCCGAATAATCTTTTTTCAATATTTTAAAACTATTCCATGCCAAGAAATTTATCTGATCCTGATCTGCAGTCCACCAATTTGTCACCGAATTATACTTTTTATTATAATATTCATTTCGCTCGCATTTTGCCAACATATAAACACATTTTGCTTTTTGCTCTTTTGTAGTAGCTGCTTCCAGCGCTTTCTGATAATACATTTTAGGCAATGAACAATTTGTTATCATTTTTTTCATAGAATCTCTAAATGAATATGGACTAGAACCATAACCGACAATTGAGATTTCATAAAAACTTCTTCCATTCCCAAAATGAGTAATATTATAAAATGCATTTCCTAACAACAAACTGTTTGTATATACATCTTCATTTTTAGCCAATTTGTCCTGCATTGCATTTATTGTAGTTAAGAATTCTATTTGAGAATACTTCTTTTTCTGAGGCATAGCATGATCACAATCATGACAATCTTTAATACTTCCATTAAATGGATTTCCGTAAAATACTGCATTTTGCAATGTATCAGTTTGCTTCATAAAAGCTATTGCCTCGGGTATTTTATTCTGATAGGTCGCCTTTACAGCCTGAAAATTATTAATATTATTTAAATTCAAATTATAAATACCAGCACCTATTTTTTCTATTTCTGTTTTATCTTGCTTTGATAAAAACTCTTTCATTCCTAATAAATTCTTTTCAACATCATAAAAAGAATTCCCCTCTCCCCAATAGCCATAAACAGAATTACTGGTAAATACCTCCGCCATTACATAATTTTTCTGTTCTTTATAAAGCGTCGCTAAATACATTTTGCTCCAGCTAGAAGCATTATCATAACGAAAATCGCCTACATGTTGCTTCGGAAGCTCTTTATACAACCAATTTAAATCTTTAAGAATAGTTTTTTCGTTCTTAGAATTCAATTTGTCTATTTTACTCATGTTATTAACAAATCGAAGCAATCTAAGTTGATTGTTTGCTAATTCAGTTTTAGGCATTGTTTTTTCAGCTTTAGCAAAATTCGCATCTGCTTTAGCAAAATCACTTTTTAATGTCTGTAAATAACCCAAAGCAATATCCCACAAATAAGGTTTCTCTGTATTTCCTGCTGTAGCAATTTTTGAAACCAGATCGAATGCTTTTACATCAATTTTACTTTTATTTGTTTCTTTATTTTCTGCTACTGTTTGTTTTTTTGATGGCTGATCATCATTCGCACTTATTTCAAATGAATTATTAATCCCTTGCTCCTGCTGATTAACCAATCTCGTTAGTAAATAATTTAAATGCTCACTTTTAGGTTCTAAATCATAAATCTTATTAATAGCCTGCACCTCATCTTTATAATACCCATGAATTGCCCAAAGCGCAGCTTTTTCTTTATTATTTTTAGCCATAGCTAAGGATTTATTCCAATCAGCATCATTTTCCGGACGAAAACTATAAGCCGTAACGACTCTCATTTCTGGGCATTTATCAAATACTTGTGCATATAAATAGTTAGATGTCGAATATTTTCCTTGCTGATGATTTATTCCTGCCACATAAGATAGCGCACGATAATACAGCACATTTTTAGGTACTGAAGCTTCTGTTTTATTAAAAAAAGTAATTGCTTTTTGTTGATTACTACTATAAAAATAAGCTTTCATAGTAAGGAACCAATACCTGTTTTTCAAAAATGGATCTGATATAGTATTATATACATTTTCGATAGATTGAATCAATTTAAAATCATCAAAAGTTTTAGTCGCCACAGGTTCGTAGCTCCAATAGTTCTCTCCAACTGAAACTGTTTCTATTTTTTGTGCCAAATATAAAAATTCAACAAAAGCCTTTATTTTATCATCTTTCAAATTCATTTTCTTACCCCATTTTAAAGAGGCTTGATTATTTTTTTTGGTCTTAAAAAAAACATGAAGTTGCGTAATTTCATCCTTGTATTTTGAAGCCTTCTCATTATCATAAGAATATCTATTTGTTTCATCACCTATCAAAAAATAGTTTACCGTTGCAGTATCAACTTTAGTTTTTAGATAAGTACTCCAATCTGATTTAATATCATTATTAAATCTAGAATTATGCTCGGTATCAAAACCAATCCCATAAAAAACTTCCCCAGATAGAAACAAAGGTCTATACGATTTCTCTACAAAGGTTTCTGGTGTAAAATTTGAACTATAACCCATTCCCCAATCATCGCCACCACCACAAGCATAAATTACACCATAAGCAAATAATAAAACACCACTAGAAACAAGAAAGAACTTGTTTAAAAATATTTTTTTCATAATTTATTAAATTGAATTCGTCTAAGTCGTAAAAAATAATCTCTTTAGGATATTGAGCTGTATTCTCCTCTAAGTCGGAAGCCATTTCAAGCAAATCATCCTTAGATATTGCCTCTACTTTTAAAATGTCATTTTGTTTATAGAAAGATCCTTTTTTATAATTTGAATGCTTTACAACAAAATAATTCTTTTGCTTTTGCACAAAATTAGTATCTTTTTTCAGCTCTCTTATATCTATTTTACTTTTCAACCCTATTACTTTATTGTCTCGGATATGGATAGCCCATGAATAAATAGGTAACGCAAAATCTAGTGGTAATGGATATTTTTTTAAGCTCTTTATGTATCGTTTCGCTATTCTTCTATCATAAATTGAATTTAGCGAATCAGGCGCTATAGTTCCCATATTGTAATACATCAATACTCCTGAATCAACATTGGGAATTTTGGTTTTTTCAAAATACTTAACCTGATGCAATCGTATCGTAGCCGAGAGTTTTTTATGTGATATCTTCTTAAAAGATTCAATGAATTTTAGATAATTCGATTTACTCGCCAAAGTCCAATCGCAATCGATTTGGATTTCCTGACAAGAAATCCCATTTTTATTATTTACTAATTCTATAAAATCGAATGTCTTTTTCGCTAGATCTTCAACATCTATTCCTTTTTTTAACATCACTTTGTTTTTGATGTATATTACAGGAACAACCTTTAAGTTTTCTGTTTTATTTTCGAAATGAATTGGGCTCAAAGGAAATGGCTCTTGTGTTTTTGGATGTAAATCAATATCAAAATATCGAATATAAATCTTACTGATTTCGTTTTGCTGCAAAGCTTCTTTTTCTTGTACAGACAGCTTAAAGATTGTCTTCCAATAATAAAAAGCAGCTACTGGCTTTTCTTGCTTATTACATGAAATTAACAGCAAAGACAAAACACAAAAAATAATGCGAAGTTTCAAAATATTCTAAATTATATCTCTGTCAAATGTAAGAATACATTTTATTTTATCAGTAAAATTTGGTTGTGTTTTTCTATAAACAAATAAAAAAATGGTCCAACTCTTTATATTTTTGAATAAAATAACAAGTCCTAATAATTCGATAAAAAGTTTCAATTAAAGCAAATATAATTGTTATTTTGTGGATTCAAAATTCAAACCCATTATGTTGAAAAGCAACTCAAAATATATTTTCTTTTTATTAACCTTATTTCTTGTAAGTTGCGCTAAACGCGGAAGTATAACTGGCGGATTAAAAGATACCCTTGCTCCCGTTTTAGAATCTAGTTTTCCTAAAAATTTCAGTACAGAATTTAAAGGAAACACTATAAAACTAACTTTTGATGAATATGTGAAATTAAAAAACGCAAATAAGCAATTGATAATTTCGCCACCAATGAAAAACGAGCCTATCATAACTCCAACTTCGGCAAGCAAATTTATCAACATAAAGATAATTGACACTTTACAGCCGAACACCACTTATAGTTTTAATTTTGGACAAAGTATTACCGACAATAACGAAGGAAATCCATACAACCAATTTAAATACATCTTCTCTACAGGAACTTATATAGATTCTTTGGCTCTAGGCGGAAAAATAAAAGATGCTTATAATAAAGAAGCAGATTCATTTGTATCTGTGATGCTATACGAAATAAACGACACCTTTAAGGATTCTGTTGTTTACAAAGAAAACCCACGCTATATCACCAATACATTAGACAGTTTAAAAACATTTAGATTAGAGAATTTAAAAGCAGGGAAATACCTTTTGGTTGCTTTAAAAGACAAAGGAAACAATAATAAATTCAATCCTAAAGACGACAAAATAGGCTTCATAAAGCACCCTATTACCATTCCTAATGACACTATTTACGAATTGGAATTATTTAAAGAAATACTCCCTTTAAAAACGCACAAACCTGCTCAAGTTTCTGGAAACAGATTAATTGTGGGATATGACGGAAAACAAGATTTCAAAAATTTGAGACCAAAAATCACATTGAAAAACAATGGCGAAATTATTCCTTCTATCGTTACTCAATTTCCTAAAAAAGATTCCTTACAAATATGGTACAAACCACTAAAAGCGGATTCATTATCGATGGAAATAAACAGAGGGTCTTATAATAAAAACTACACTTTTAAAGTAAGAGATCAAAAGAAAGACACCTTAAATATAAGCGCAATACAAAACGGAACCATACATTTTAGAGATCGATTTACATTAGAAAGCGCAACTCCTTTAGTACGTTTTGATGAATCTAAAATAAAATTAATAAATAAAGATTCTATCGCTGTTCCTTACAAAATAGAATATGATGATTTTAACCAAAAATTATTCTTCGACTTTAAAAAAGAACCATCAGAAAAGTACTCATTCACTCTTTTGCCTGGAGCGTTAAATGATTTTTATGAAAAAACAAACGACACTCTAAAATACAATTTAAGCACTAGAACTACTGCCGATTACGGAAATCTAACTCTTGATTTAAGAAACGTAAAACGTTTTCCTGTAATCATAGAGCTAACCGATAAAAAGGGAGAAAAAGTCCTTGCCAGCGAATACACTGAAGGTACTACAAAAATAGAATTCAATCTTTTGGAACCTACATTATTTACACTTCGTGCAATTTATGATGACAATAAAAACAAACAATACGACCCCGGGAGTTTCTTAGAAAAGAAGTATGCCGAAGAAGTAATTTATTTCTCAAAAGAGGTCGATGTTCGAGCCAATTGGGATGTTGAACAAGTTTTCGACTTGAGCATTCCCTACACCCCTGAACCTGAAAAAAAGAAAACAGATAAAAAGAAATAAATTACAATCCTTCGATTGTAAAACTATCTTTATCATTTAAAAAGGCTAGTTTTTTTCTTGTCTCATTCATTTTTTCCTTGTCTAATTCAACAATAAAAACACCTTCTGCTTCCTGAGGCTTAATTAAATATTCTCCTAGAAAATCGATGGCTTGCGAATGTCCATTGTGTTCAAATTGATGATTATCAAGTCCTACTCTATTTACTCCTATCGAATAACATACGTTTTCGATAGCGCGTGCTTTCAGCAATGTATCCCATGCATTAGTGCGTATTTTAGGCCAATTGGCTACATATAAAACTAAATCGTAGGACTCTGCATTTCTAGAAAAAACAGGAAACCTAAGGTCATAACAAATAAGTGGACAAATTTTCCAACCCAGATAATCTACGATTAATTTCCGTGTCCCTTTTGTATATACTTTATCCTCACCTGCCAAGGTAAACAAATGACGCTTATCATAATGTTGCAATTCACCCGAAGGAAAAACAAATAACAATCTGTTATAAAAATTGCCATTCTCTTCAATTACCAAACTTCCAGTAATTGCTGTTTTTTTAGCTTTGGCTAATGACCTCATCCACAAAACAGTTTTTCCTTGCATCGTTTCAGCTACCTGTGACGGATTCATAGTAAATCCCGTAGAAAACATTTCTGGCATTACTATCAAATCAACGGCTTCTTTTATTCCATTGATTATTTGTTCAAAATGATTTCGATTTCTCTCAGGGCTTTCCCAATGAAGGACAGATTGAATTAGTGCTATTTTCATATTTGTAAAAATACTCTTTTTAAAATTATTATTTTTTATCAAATCCAAATTTAAACATTGCCATTTTAAAAAAACACCCAACCCAACAAACACCGCTCTTTTGGGAATAAAAAAACATTATCAGAAAAAATATTGCAAAAATATTGCAATATTTTTGCAAAAAAATTTCAATGAATGAGAATTAATTATATATTTGGCAATTAATAAAAACCAAAAAATCTTTAAATCATGAGAGAAAAACTACCCTGCCTCAAAAATTTTAAAACCACCTCCTTTGTTGAACTCTGCAAAAAAACTTGCAAAAAAATCTAATAACCGCTTAACCAAACTCATTACCACAATCTCTTTTTTACCAAAGCTATTATAAAACAAATAGCATGACCCCCTAAAAAGAATCAAACAAAAACTCATTGATACTATTAGGTAGAATTATAGAATATAACAACCAATAATTTATAATACACTAACAAAAAAACCATACAATGAAACAAACAATTTTAATAATTATGTTTTTGTTTACTGTGCAAATTACTCTAGCACAAGTAAAGACAATAAAAGGAACTGTCACCGACTCTAACGGTATTACACTACCAGGCGCATCAATAGCGGTAAAAGATGAAAAAAGAGGCGTAACCACCGACTTTGATGGAAAATTTTCTATTGAAGCGCAAAAAGGAAAAACACTAACAATCTCTTTCCTCGGACTAGAAACTCAAAATATACTTATAGGTGACTCCAACACTATTGACATACAACTAAAAGAAGCTGCTGCAACTGTCCTTTCTGGAGTTGTAGTTACTGCCTTAGGAATAAAAAGAGAGAAAAAAGAACTTGGTTATTCTTTTCAAGATGTAAAGGGAAAAGAATTAGCCGATAACCCAACATTAAGTCTCGCTCAATCATTATACGGAAAAGTTGCTGGTGTAAACATCTCACAAACTACAGCTGGTATAGGCGGTAGCTCACGTGTTGTTATAAGAGGTAACAGATCTATTAGTGGTGACAATCAACCACTATACATTGTAGACGGAGTTACTCTAGGAAACACAGGATTAGCAGGAATTACAGATTCTAAATCCGGAAGATATGCCGAAGGAGTAGACAACGGAGATGGATTATCAAGCATAAACATTGATGACATCGAAAACATTTCTGTCCTAAAAGGAGGAGCTGCCAGTGCACTTTACGGAGAACGTGGTGCCAATGGAGTAATTGTTATTACAACAAAAAAAGGAAAAAGAAACTCTTTAAAAACGGAATGGAACAGCACAACAACTTTTGACCAGATTAGTACTAAATATGAAGACTACCAAACTCAATATGGTACTGGATCAAATGGAAGACTACCCCTTACCAATGACATAAAGAATAGCCAAAATGCTACCACAAGTGCTTGGGGACCAAAATTTGGATCTCCAGATGTTATGGTAAGAATTTTTGATGGTTCATACAAACCGTATCAGCACGTAGAAAACAACATAAAAGATTTTTTTAGAACTGGTGTTACCGTTAATAACAGCTTTAGTCTTTCTGGTGGTGGTGAAAACACAACTTTCCGCGCAAGCTATTCTAATCTAAACGCTACTGATGTTATACCAAAAAGTGATTTAAAAAGAAACACATTTACATTGGGTGTAAATTCTCAGATAAAGAAACTTACAATAGATGCTAAATTCAGCTACATTATAGAAGACACTAATAACAGACCTTCTTTAGGAGATGACGCTAGCAACCTTGGTTTATCTGTAGCCGCACTAGCTCCTAATATTGATCAAGCATGGTTAAAAAACTATGAAGACGAAAATGGAAATTATTACCCTTGGAACTCGGACGCATACCGATTAAATCCTTATTTTGTATTAAATGAAAACAAAAACGAAACTGAAAAAAATAGAATAATAGCCAATTTCAGTGCAACATATGCCATTACGGATTGGTTAAGCGCAACAGGAAGAGCTGGAATTGACCGATTCACATTTACATCTTCAGATTTTGTAAACGCAGGAACAACATGGCCAGGGAGACAAAATGGTTCTTTAATCAACAACACTATTACATTTCAAGAATATAACACCGAAGCGTTATTAAATGCCCAAAAATCAATAGGCGATTTTAATATCTCTCTAGGAGTTGGTGCTAATCAAAGAAACTCTCAAAGAATCTTTACTGGGAGTACACTTACTGATATGATTATTAATGGACAAAACAAACAATCTAATTTCTTATCAAGTGTTTTAAATCCAAAAACCAATGACGAAATATTAGTAAGATCTTTATATTCTTATTTAAGAGCAAATTATAAAAATTATTTATTTTTAGATTTTACAGGCCGTAATGACTGGAACTCAACACTTGCTTCTGCTTCTAGCTCTGATTACAACAATAACTATTCGTTTTTCTACCCTTCTGTATCAACAAGTTTCATCTTTACTGAAGGTTTAGACATGAATAGTGGCGTGCTAAATTTTGGAAAAATTAGAGCTTCATGGGCAGGAACTGCAAAAGCACTAGAAACACCTTATGCAACAGCACTTACTTACAACATGCAAGCAAAACCTTTATTAGGAAATCCAATTGGATCGGTTGCAAATAACATCATTCCAAACAACACTCTAAAACCCGAATTCACAACCAGCTATGAAGTTGGAGCTGATTTAGGATTCTTCAAAAATCGTTTAGAACTAGACTTATCCTATTATTACACCAAAACAAAAGACCAACTAATTGTTTTAAATACTTCACAAACATCTGGTTTCGTAGGTGCTAATGCAAATGCAGGAACAGTTGAGAATAAAGGTATCGAAGCCTTGCTAAAAGCAGGAATATTCAGAAATCCAAACGGTTTTAATTGGGATATAACCTTAAACTTTGCAAAAAACAAAAATACACTATTAGAATTAACAAGCGATACAGATACTCAAATAGTATCTAACGCAAGATGGGCAGGAGCTCAAATTATAGCTAAAGTAGGAGAAAGTTCTACAGAAATTTATGGTAGAAAATTTCAAAGATCACCTGATGGAAAAGTTATCATCGGAGCAAATGGAAATCCTTTATTAACACAGACATATGAAAACCTAGGAAGAGTAGCTCCAGACTGGATTGGTGGAGTTACCAATGAATTTTCATATAAAGGAATCAGTCTAAGAACCAACATAGACATGAAGTTTGGAGGAAAAATGTATTCAATGACCAATGCAAATGCAGCCAATACTGGATTATCCAACCTAACATTAGAAGGAAGAGATGAATACAATGCTTGGTATGGTGAGCAAATTGCTGCAGGAAAAACACCAGCAGATATAGCACAATTAATTCCAACAGCTGGACTTATTGTAGATGGTGTTAAGGAAATCAAAGACAGTAATGGTAATGTAACTGGATACGAAAACAACACAACTCCAGTAAACCCACAAACCTATTGGAGAAGTTTATATGGCGACAACGCTACTGCTGAGCCTTTTATTTATGATGCTTCTTATGTAAAATTAAGAGAAGTTACTTTAGGTTATGATTTTCCAAAAAAATGGTTAAAAGGAACAGGATTCGATAAATTTAAATTTTCTGTTATTGCAAGAAACCTATGGACTATCTACTCAAAAGTTCCAAATATAGATCCTGAATCTACCTATACAAGTGGTAACGGACAAGGTTTTGAATACGGTTCTTTACCTTACAGAAGATCATATGGATTCAACTTACAATTATCTTTCTAACAACCTAATTTCATCAAAATGAAAAAACATATAACACAATTGCCAATATACATATTAGGTGCAGTTTTACTACTTACCTCAATTAATTGTGCCGATGACGAACTTTTTAGAGACAAAAACACCAATCCTGAAGCCTTTGTAAGCATAGATCCTTCTATACAACTTACTGGAGTAGAAGCTGCACTATCGGGTGGTTGGTTTGAACAATGGAGAGCTAACCTCATCTATGGTGAAGGATTTATACAACATCTTGGTGGCTCTTGGAGTGTAGCTAATTACGGTTCGTTCTACATCTCAAGTAGCGAATATCAAGGCGCACTTTGGAATTCTAATTATGGAGGCGGAATTGTACGTAATCTAATAGATGTACTTGAAAGAACAGATGGGAAAGCTGAATACACTAAAATAAATGCTGTTGCGAAAACATTAAAAGTAATGGTTTTTCAACGTTTGACAGATACGTATGGAGATGTTCCATACTCTCAAGCAGGATTAGGCTATTATGGTAAAATTTATTACCCAAAATATGATAATCAAGAAGACATCTATACTGATTTCTTTAAACTTTTAGACGAAGCTCAATCTCAAATGCAATCAGGGACAGACGCAATAAAAGGAGATCTTTTTTACGCAGGTGATGCAGTTAAATGGCAAAAATTGATTAACTCAATTAGATTGCGTTGTGCAATGAGAATATCAAAAGTAAATAGCACATTGGCAAAAGAGCAAATCCAAAAAGCGGTTACCAATGGGATTTTTACCAGCAACGAAGACAACTGCTTTATGAAACACGATTCTTCCCCATCAGAAACTGCTGGTGCATTAACAAATGGAAACGGAATGTCTCATGCAATAAAAGGAACCGGAGATCTTGTAGACCATCCTACAACAATCCTACTAAACACATTAGGTAACGATCCTAGAAAAAAAATATGGTTTCTACCCAACTCCAATGGTGTTTACGAAGGTATAAATCCAAACAATTACAGATGGGATCATCCTGGAGGAGGAGGAGCCATTCTTTCTAATCTTCAACCTTACCTATACGCAAACAACGCTCCTTATTTACACCTCACCTATTCAGAAACAATGTTACTTTTAGCAGAAGCTTCTTTTAGAGGATTACATTCTGGAAACACAGCTGATTTGTACAAAAAAGGAATCGAAGCAGGAATTAGACAATGGTCTATCTTTAAAGACGCAAGCATTATCGACGACAATGCAGTTACAGCTTTTGTAGCTACAAAGAATCTTACTCCTGGAAAAGAGCTAGAAGAAATTGCAACACAACAGTGGCTTACTCTGTTTTTAAACGGAATGGAAGCGTATAGTAATTACAGAAGAACCAATTTCCCAACGTTAATTCCAATAACAAACGTTAACTCTGAAACTGGAGGAGTAATACCTAAAAGAATGCCTTATCCAATAGAAGAATCTACTAGTAATAAAGAAAACTTCCTGGCTGCAAGTGCAAAATATAACAACAACAGCTGGTTAGCTAAGGTTTGGTGGGATGTTGACTAAAAACAAAATCTTTTAAAAAATAACACACCTCCAATACCACAAGGAAATAGTGCCGTTCACAATTCATTTTGAATTGTGGATGGCACTATAATTTTAAAATACTTTCTTGAAATAATAACCCGCAAAAACAACACAGTCATTTTGCTAACAACCAATTTAAATTACCCATAATCATATAAAACCTATCCTAAAAACATCAATTTAACCAAAACCACCTACTTTTTTCAATACAGAAAATATTCAACTCCATGTATTTTCTCTAATTCTAACTTAAAAGAATTTTGATTTTAGCCCAATCACATGTATCCCTCAAAACCACCCAGCTCAACGAACATCCGCCTTTTGGGAATAAAAAATACTGCAATATTTTTGCATTAATTATGCAAAAATATTGCTATATGTAGAAATTAATTATATATATTTGATTGCTAATCAAAAACCAACAAAAAACATTAAATCAATGTAAATAAGTTAAATTATGATAAAAAGTTATTTTACTTAACATTTATTGAAGGAATGGCATATTAAGTAAATATGTATGATGTTGCAATTAAAAAGCATTTTATCGAACAAAGTATTAATCAAATTGGAGAAGAATAGGCTATCCGGTATTAACTCCTGTTAATTTTCCAGGAAAAGTTACAAATGGCACAATTCCAAGACGCATAAAATACCTAACTGGCGAATATTCAGTTAATTCCACTAATTTAGCTGAAGCCATAAAACGCCAAAGAAACGATTCTTTTTTAACAAAAATATGGTGGAATAAATAGTAAAACAGATAAACTAAATGAGTATATTAATTCTTTCGGCTTGCATTATTTTTTTAGTATTACAAATAACGTGGTTTAAAATCAATCCCTTTATTGCCTTTATCATAACATCTTTATTAGCAGGCCTTGCATTAGGACTGCCAATAACATCATTAACAGGAACCGTTCAAAAAGGACTGGGCGACATGCTTGGATCAATTTCCTTGATAATTATTTTTGGTACCTGTATTGGTAAACTTACCGTTTCCTCTGGCGCAGCATCTGTAATTGCAAAAACCGTAATGCAATGGACAGGGAAAAAATATGTTCGTCTAGGCTTAATGATAACAGGGTTTATCGTTGGAATTCCCTTATTCTATAGCGTAGGCTTTATACTTCTGGTTCCTTTAATATTTTCTGTAGCCAATCAATTTAAATTACCCAAAGTTTACATAGCCATCCCAATGCTTGCATCTCTTTCGGTAGCACATGGCTTTCTGCCTCCTCATCCTTCGCCAATGGCGTTGAGCAATATTTTAAATGCAGACATAGGCCTTGTTTTAATTTATGGAATCATCGTTTCAATTCCGACCATTCTTATTGCGGGCTTACTATTCTCAAACACACTTAAAAACATTAAGTCTGATGATAAGAACACCATAGTCCCAACCGAAGAACCTATAAATTTAGACACAAAACCTAGTTTTTTTACTAGCATAACATCTTCACTATTTCCAGTTTTTGGACTAACAATTACCTCAATACTTCCATTAATCTGGAAAAATGAACAAGTTAATTTACTATGTCAAACTATAGGCGAACCAAGTATTATTATGCTAATTTCGTTAATAATTTGCACCTATACATTAGGTGTTCGCACTGGTAAAAACATGAGAACAATCATGGACGAATATGCAGTAGCCATCAAAGACGTTGCCTTAATAATACTTATAATTGGTGGAGCAGGAAGTTTAAAAGAAATAATGATGGTAAGTGGTGTAAGCCAAACCATTGTTGACTCTTTAATAAAAATAGACATCCACCCTTATTTACTTGCTTGGCTAATTGCGGCCATAATCCGAATTTGTGTTGGCTCAGCTACAGCCGCTGGACTAATGACAGCTGGCGTATTATTACCATTACTAAAATTACAAGGACTAGATCCAAATTTGTTAGTTCTCTCAATAGGCGCAGGTAGCCTTATGTGCTCACATGTAAACGACCCTGGATTCTGGATGTTCAAAGAATACTTTGGCACCAGTATGAAAGATACCATTAAATCATGGACAGTAATGGAATCGTTTGTTTCTATCCTTGGAATTATTTTTATTTTTATATTAAACACTTTTATACACTAACTACAATGAATTTATTACCACAAGAAAAATTTGAAACGCTTAACTTAACATTACCCCCAGCTCCAATGCCACTTGGGATATACAAACCATTTTTAATAGATGGCAAATATTTATACCTATCTGGGCATGGTCCTGTAAGAGATGACAAATCATTAATTATAGGTCGCATCGGAGAAGACATGGACATTGAAGAAGGAAAGCTTGCGGCGAGACAAGTAGGATTAACAATGTTATCTACCATTGTCACAAATTTTGATAGCCTAAATGCAGTAAAAAGAGTCATCAAAGTACTCGGAATGGTTAATTGTAGCTCCGATTTCTTAAGACATCCTTATGTAATCAATGGTTGCAGTGAATTATTTGCAGAAGTATGGGGACAAGAAAACGGAATTGGAGTAAGAAGCGCCGTTGGAATGGGTTCGTTACCCGATAATATCCCTGTAGAGGTTGAAGCTATTTTTGAATTATACTAAATCCATTTGAAATGAAAACGGAATCTTCACAAACAAAAATTACAACATTTGGCGAGTTATTATTGCGGATGGGCGTAGCTCATGGCAATCGATTTACACAAGCCAAAGAAATGCAAATCCATATAGGTGGAGCCGAAGCAAATGTTTGTGTATTACTTTCACAATTAGGCATAAAAACCAATTACGTTACTCGTTTACCCAACAACGACTTATCTCAACTCGCATTAAACGAACTACATAAATACAAAGTAGACACTACAAATTGCATTTATGGAGGAGACAGAATTGGTTTATATTTCATTGAATCTGGCAACCAAATCAGACAATCCCAAGTGATCTATGACCGTAGCAATTCGGCTTTTGCAACAATCCAAGAAAATGAGATTAATTGGGACAAAGTACTAGAAGACACTACCCATTTTCATTGGTCAGGTATTAGCCCTGGTGTATCTAACGAAGCTAATTTAGTATGCAAAAAAGCAATATTAGCTGCTCATAGCAAAGGCATAACAATTTCTTCCGACTTTAACTATCGTACTAAACTATGGCAATATGGGAAAAACCCTTCGGAGATTATGCCTGAATTACTTTATTACAGTAGCGTAACTATTGCCGATTTAGATTCAACCGAAATATATTTCGGTATTAAAACAAACAAAAATGATTCAGATTCAGACCGGTTTATAAAAACTTATGAGCTACTAAAAGAGAAAATGCCATATCTGAATACACTTGCCATGAGTTTCAGAAAATCAGAAGGTCAGACTCATTTATATTCAGGTATATTGATACATAAAGACACATTTTATGAATCAAAACCATATTTAATACATTTAGTAACTGATCAAATCGGATCAGGAGATGCCTTCACAGCAGGATTACTCTATAGCCTTAAAAATAACCTGTCGGGACAGGAATGTATTGATTGGGCAACAGCTTGTGGCGTTATAAAACAGAGTATAACAGGGGATTTTGCCATAACTACACCAGAAGAAATAAATCATTTCATCAAGAATGGCACAAGCAATAGAATTAATAGATAAAACAAAGTTACAAAATGTACGATATTTTAAAAACGCAAGGAGTACTCCCTTTAGTTACACAAATTGGGATTAAAACTGCTGAAATAATACTAAAATCCGCTTCAGATTCAGGGATTAAAATCATCGAATTTGCAGCACGTTCACCAGATGCAAAAGAAATTTTTGCTCAAATGGTAAACTTCAGAAATACAAATAATTTAAATATTAAGTTAGCCGTAGGATCCATTTTAACTTTAAACGATGCCGAAACATACCATAAACTAGGAGCCGAATGTATAGTATGTCCACATACAGATCCTGAAATTGGTAATTATTGCTTCAAAAATAATCTATACTGGATTCCAGGAGCATCAACTTTAAATGAGATTATTCAGGCCAACAAATTAGGAGCCGAAATAGTAAAACTTTTTCCTGCAGATATGGTAGGAGGTCCAGATTATATAAAAGCGATAAAAGCCCCTTTTCCAAATTTAAAACTAATGCCAAGTGGTGGCGTAACTTTAGAAGAGAACAATTTAAAGTCTTGGTTTAAAACAGGTGTTGTTTGTGTAGGTATTGGCTCTCATTTGTTTTCGAAAGAAACTTTATCTCAGTTGGATTATAACAAATCCTATGAAGCTTTTAAAAACTTAATCACAGTAGTCGAAAAATCTAGAAAATAAAAACATGGGAAATAATTGGTGGGAAATAAATCAAAAAACACGTATCGACACTCCTTTTTTAGCACTTTATACCGACCGTGTTCGATACAATATTGAGTATTTAATTGAATCTGTAAAAGGAGATATTCAAAAATTGAGGCCACATATAAAAACACATAAATTAGGAGAAGTACTCGATCTGTACAAAACATACCAAATAAACAAGGTTAAATGTGCAACTATTGCTGAAGCAGAATTATGCGCAATTCACAATGTTTTAGACATATTATTAGCCTATCAACCCACAGGATTAAAACAACAACGCTGGATCACTTTGTTACTGAAATATCCTAATCTTATTTTCTCTACTATTGTTGATAACCTTGAGACTGCAAAAGAATTATCAGAATTAGGTAAAAAGAACAATATAACATTAAAAATTTACCTAGATATAAATGCCGGAATGGACAGAACTGGTGTAAATTATAAAAGCAATTGGGATCATTTAATCTATGAAATAAATAAACTATCAAATATAGAACTTCTTGGATTGCACATTTATGATGGTCATTTAAAAGGCACAGTTGAGCAAAGAACAAAAGAAGCATCGGATACATTTAACCAAATAATCGATAAGCTTTCTATATTAGAACAAAAACTAAGTTACAAACTAAAGATAGTTGCAGGTGGATCTAATACATTCCCTTTTTATAGTAGTCAAAAAAATATCGAATGTAGCCCAGGTACATTTATATTCTGGGATATAAATTATCAAACTAATTTATCAGAACAAAAATTCAAACCTGCGGCGGTTTTAGTTGGAACAGTGATTTCTAAACCTACAGAAAACACTTTATGTATAGATATTGGATATAAATCTGTCGCATCAGAGAATTCATTAGACAAACGCCTGACCATTTTAAACGACGACAAATTAACTCCAATATCACATTCAGAAGAACACTTAGTATTAGAAAACAAAGGAAACAAACCCTACAACTTAGGCGATACCATCTATGCTATCCCTTACCACATTTGCCCGACTTGTGCTCTTTACGAAACTGTTCAAATAGTGAATTCTCAGCAAGACATTCACGACCAGTGGGCTGTTCTTGCTCGCAACAGAAAAATAAATATTTAAAATAACAACATTATGTTCATATTTGACGCACACCTTGACCTAAGCATGAATGCTATGGAATGGAACAGAGATTTAAGAAATGATGTAGCCACATTACGCCATCTAGAAAAAGGAATGAATGACAAACCTGATAGAGAAAAAGCTACCGTTTCGTTTCCTGACTTAAGAAAAGGAAACATTGGTATTGTTGTAGCTACTCAGATTGCAAGATTTGTTAAACCCGATAGTAAAATCCCTGGATGGAACTCTCCACAACAAGCTTGGGCGCAAACTCAAGCACAACTTGCATGGTACAAAACTATGGAAGAAGAAGGAGAATTATTCTCTATTACTGATAAGAAATCTCTTCAAAAACAAATTGAATTATGGAATGATGGAACTCCAAATGATAAGAAACCTATCGGATATATACTAAGCCTAGAAGGAGCAGATTCTATTATCGACATTTCATATGTTGAAAAAGCATATAATTATGGATTAAGAGCTATTGGGCCTGCACATTATGGCCCGGGTCGCTATGCCAACGGGACAGATTCAACTGGAAAAATGGGAGCAAACGGAATCGAATTGCTTAAAGAAATGGAGCGCTTAAATATTATCCTTGATGCAACTCATTTATGTGATGATGCATTTTGGCAAGCATTAGAAAATTTTAATGGTCCTATCTGGGCAAGCCATAATAATTGCCGAAGCTTGGTAGATCACAACAGGCAATATAGCGACGATCAAATCAACGAGCTTATTTCTAGAGGAGCTGTGATTGGAGGAGCGTTAGATGCATGGATGTTAGTTCCTAACTGGCAAAGAGGTGTTTCTACTCCATTAAGCACACAATGCAATCTAGAAACTGTATTTAAACACATGGATCACATTTGTCAACTAGCAGGAAATGCAAATCATATTGGTATAGGGTCAGATCTAGATGGGGCATTTGGCACAGAGCAAACACCATATGACTTAAACACTATAGCCGATTTACAAAAACTAGTTTTCATTTTTAGAAGTCATGGTTATACAGAGGAAGATTTAAAAAAAATATTCCACCAAAACTGGATCGACTTCTTATTGAAAAATTAGTCTTAAATTAAAATCAAACTCGGAACGGCCTGCTTATATAGTTTTAATTTTTCATCATCCGGATTTATCTCAGTTATAACATAATCAACCTCAGATAAACTCGCGATTTTCATCTTTAAAACAGTATCTAATTTTTCTGATATAGTAAGTATAGCCGTTTTTCGAGAAGATTGAATCATTGCCTTTTTAACTTGAACAGTATCCCAATCTGAATCTGAAAAACCACCTTCAACATCTAGCGCATTTGTCCCTAAAATTAATAAATCAACCTTAATACTTGACAACTGATGATATACATCTCCACTAACACACATTTGACTATAAGGAGAAATACTTCCTCCAATCATAATGGCTTTAACATTTGGTTTGTCCAAAAGTTCCACAGCAGACAAAACAGTGACAGTAAAAATAGTAAGATTCAAATCATTAGGAATTAATCGTATGAACTCTCTAATAGTCGTTCCTCCACCAAGTAATAAAACCATCCCGTCATGAAGTAAATCAACTGCTTTTTTTCCGATAATTTGCTTAGATTCACCCGCATAAGTTTGTGATGCCGAAGAATGATGGTATGCTTTTGTCATAGCCCCACCTTTTACTTTTATCAATAATGACTCAGACTCAAGTTCATTTATATCTCTTCGTATAGTATCTTCTGAAACAAACAACCGATTAGAAAGTGTGTCAAAACTCACTCGGGTATGCAAATTAATCTCTTTTAAAATATGAGCTTTTCTTTCTTCCTTGGTATAATTGACCAATTCATTATCATTCATAAGATTCTATTTATTAGAACAAAAATAAGCAAATAATGCAATAATATTGCTAACCAAAATAAAAATAGAACAATAAAACAACACAATATTATCATTTACAATATATTAAATACCAAAACACACAATGCAATTTTTTTGCACAAAAATCAACTAATCCCATTATAAACTTTAAATTTGTTTTTAACCAATCAAAACCCAAACATGAAAAAAAACCTCTTATTCATTTTAATACTATGCTATTCTTTAGGAAATGCCCAAGAGTCATTAAATAATTCCACCATCATTCCAGCACCAAATTTCTACAAGGAAACGGGCGATAGCATTACTATAAAAGGTCAAATAAAAATTGTTTTTAAAAACAACAAGTACACACCTAAAGAACTTAAAACAGCTCAAATTTTTGAATCTGTTATAAACAAAAACGCACCAAAAAATAAAGCTGCCATTCTAGTTCAATTTACAACAGAACCAGCTTCAATAAAAACAAACAAGGAAGCCTATAAAATAAATATTACCCCAAAAGGGATTTTTGTTACAGGTCAAGAACAAGGTTTATTTTATGCCGTACAAAGTTTACTTCAACTCTTACCAAATAATCCAACCGTTAATTCCCAGATAAAACTACCAACCGTTGAAATTATAGACCAACCCCGATATCAATACAGAGGTTTACATCTAGATGTTTGCCGACACTTTTTTTCTACAGAAGTCATAAAAGATTTCATTGCCCAAATGTCCTATTACAAACTAAATAATTTTCATTGGCACTTAACTGATGACCAAGGATGGAGAATTGAAATAAAAAAATACCCAAAGCTCACAGAAATTGGTTCTAAAAGAGCACAAACACTTGTTGGAAATAAGTTTGAAAGATTTCCAAGATTTTTTGACAATATTCCATACGGAGGATATTATACACAAGAAGAAATTAAAGAAGTTGTAAAATTTGCTGAAGATCATTTTGTAAACGTAATTCCAGAAATTGAAATGCCAGGACATGCATCTGCTGCTGTTGCTGCTTATCCAAATTTAGCCTGTTTCCCTTCATCAGACTTAAAAGTAATTGAGTCTTGGGGCGTATTTGAAGATGTTTTTTGCGCAGGTAAGGAAGAGACTTTTGTTTTCTTAGAAGATGTTCTAAAGGAGGTAATGACACTTTTTCCTAGCGAATACATCCATATTGGTGGAGATGAATGCCCAAAATCAAGATGGGAAAAATGTCCAAATTGTCAAAAGAGAATAAAAGAACTAGGTCTAAAAAACGAACATGAACTTCAAAGTTACTTCATAAAACGTATGGAGAAATACCTTAATGCAAATGGAAGACAAATCTTTGGATGGGATGAAATCCTAGAAGGTGGCCTCGCTCCTAATGCTACAGTTATGTCATGGAGAGGAGAATCTGGCGGAATAGCAGCAGCAAGAGAAAAGCACAAAGTAATCATGACACCCGAGGATTATGTTTATTTTGACCATAATCAAGGATATTCATTACAAGAGCCATTATCTGTAGGACGTTTAACTACCGTTCACGAAGTGTACAATTACAATCCCACACCAGTAGATAGCTTAACTATCGAGCAACAAAAATACATTTATGGTGTTCAAGCTAATATTTGGTCTGAATATGTTACAAGTCCATCTAAGCTAAACTATATGCTTTACCCTAGATTATTTCCATTTGCAGAAATTGCCTGGACAGAAACAAAGAATAAAAATTACTCTAATTTAATGCTAAAAAGATTTCCACATCATATAGAAAAATTAGAATCTCAGAAAAGACTATACAAAGTCCCTACTCCATTTGGAATTCAAGATACTGCTGTTATAGCTTCCAAATATATACTGGAGATGCAACCGACTATTAAAAATGGGCAAATTTTCTATACCATTGATGGCTACAACCCTGATGAAACTGCTAGTAATTACAAAAAACCAGTTACTATTTACATCCCAAAAGGAGAATTTAGAAATATAAAAGTAGTACAAATAAGTCCAAGCGGAAGAAGAAGTTCTGTCACCACAATTTCCGTTAAAAATTCAGAAATCCAGCCTGCATTAACTATTAAGCCAACAAAAAATGGATTGAAATATTCTTACACAAATAAACTCGTGCAACAAACACTAGAACTAGACACCATAAAATTTACTAAGTCTGGAATACATCAAGGCGTAATCGAGATGAAAAAATACAAATCAAAAGAGAATCTGTATATGGGCTTAAAGTTTGACGGCTATATCTATATTCCAGAAACAGCACAATATGAATTTTCTACTATTGTAGATGATGGTGCCAAATTATTTATCGATAACCAACTTATTGTTGATAACGACGGAAGACATTGGATCAATGAAGCTTTCGGAGCAGCAAAACTCGAAAAAGGATTTCACAAAATAAACATCAGCTATTTCGATGCAGCTGGAAGTTCTGCTTTACAGTGCTTCATCCGTCAAGAAGGCAAAGAAAAACAAGAAATAAGTGCCTCTCAATTATATTACGAATAATAAGTATAACAAAAAAACGCATTTGCCAAGGCAAATGCGTTTTTTATAAAAACTAAATTGAATTTTATTTCAGATTATCCTTTTAAACTTGCTGATAAATACTCACGGTTCATACGTGCAATATTTTCAAGAGAAATTCCTTTAGGACATTCTACTTCGCAAGCTCCAGTATTGGTACAGTTACCAAAACCTTCAGCATCCATTTGGTGAACCATGTTCAAAACACGATCCGTAGCTTCGATACGACCTTGTGGCAATAAAGCATATTGAGACACTTTAGCAGAAACGAATAACATTGCTGATGAGTTTTTACAAGTTGCAACACAAGCTCCACAACCAATACAGGTAGCAGCATCAAAAGCCATATCTGCATCATGTTTGTTAATCGGAATTGTATTTGCATCAATCGTATTTCCTGATGTATTTACAGAGATAAATCCTCCAGCGTGTTGAATTCTATCAAAAGAAGTTCTATCAACAACTAAATCTTTAATTACTGGAAAAGCCTTTGCTCTAAATGGCTCGATAAAAATCGTATCTCCATCTTTAAACATACGCATGTGCAATTGACAAGTTGTTACACCTCTATCTGGTCCATGCGCCTCTCCGTTAATAAATAATGAACACATTCCGCAAATTCCTTCGCGACAATCATGATCAAATGCAACTGGCTCTTCTCCTTTATTGATTAATTGCTCGTTAAGAACATCTAGCATTTCAAGGAAAGACATATCTGGTTCAATACCGTCGATTGGGTAATCTACGATTCCACCTTTATCTTCAGCGTTTTTCTGACGCCATATTTTTAATGTAAGTTTCATACTTTTTTAGTTTGAAAGTCATAAAGTCGAAAGTCGAAAGTCAATTAACATTCAGTCATTTGACTTTGAGACTTTTGTCTTTTAACTAATTGCTATTTATAACTACGAGTTACCAATTTAATATTATCGAAAACTAATTCTTCTTTATGCAATACTGCATCGCTAGGTTTTCCTTTGTACTCCCAAGCTGCTACATAAGCAAAGTTTTCATCATCACGTTGTGCTTCTCCATCTGCTGATTGGTATTCTTCACGGAAGTGACCTCCACAAGATTCATTTCTGTGTAAAGCATCTTTCGCAAACAATTCACCTAGCTCCAAGAAATCGGCAACACGTGTCGCTTTCTCTAATTCTTGATTAAACTCATTCGCTTTTCCTGGTACTTTTACATCTCTGTAAAATTCTTCACGTAAAGCAGCAATTTCTACAATAGCTTCATTTAATCCTTTAGCGTTACGAGCCATACCAACTTTATCCCACATAATTTTCCCTAATTTCTTATGGAAATGGTCAACAGAATGTGTACCGTTATTGTTAAGGAATTTCTCGATTTGGTCTTTTACAGCTTTCTCAGCTTCTACGAATTCTGGTAAATCTGTAGAAATAGGTCCCATCTTGATATCTGGTGACAAATAATCTCCGATAGTGTATGGTAATACAAAATATCCATCTGCTAAACCTTGCATTAAAGCAGAAGCTCCTAATCTGTTTGCTCCGTGATCAGAGAAGTTAGACTCTCCAATAGAGAAACATCCAGGAATTGTAGTCATTAAATTATAATCAACCCAAGTTCCACCCATTGTATAGTGAACCGCAGGATAAATCATCATTGGTGTTATGTATGGGTTTTCGTCAACGATTTTTAAATACATTTGGAATAAGTTTCCGTATTTATTTTCAACTACTTCAGTTCCTAATTTAATAACCAGGTTCTTATCATTAGCATCTAAACCTTTAACATAAGCTTGTTCTTTACCATAACGCTGTATTGCTGCAGCAAAATCAAGGTAAACAGCCTCACCTGTTTTATTTACTCCAAAACCTGCATCACAACGCTCTTTAGCAGCACGAGATGCAACGTCACGAGGAACTAAATTTCCAAATGAAGGGTATCTTCTTTCTAAGTAATAATCTCTTTCCTCTTCAGATAAATCTGTTGGTTTTTTCTTTCCTTCACGGATAGCTTTTGCATCTTCTAATTTTGCAGGCACCCAAATACGACCATCATTACGTAAAGATTCAGACATCAAAGTCAATTTTGACTGGTGATCTCCAGAAACTGGAATACATGTTGGGTGAATTTGTGTGTAACAAGGATTTGCAAAAAACGCTCCTTTTTTGTGAATTTTCCAAGCTGCAGTAGCATTACTTCCCATCGCATTTGTCGATAAGAAAAATACGTTTCCGTAACCACCTGAACCAATAACAACAGCGTGAGCTGAGTGTCTTTCGATTTCTCCTGTAATTAAGTTACGAGCAATAATACCTCTTGCTTTTCCGTCTACAATAACTAAATCTAGCATTTCGTGACGGTTGTACATTTTGATTTTTCCACGACCGATTTGACGGTTCATTGCAGAATATGCTCCTAATAATAATTGTTGTCCGGTTTGTCCTTTTGCATAAAAAGTTCTAGAAACCAAAGTTCCTCCAAAAGAACGGTTATCTAATAAACCACCGTATTCACGAGCCAATGGAACTCCTTGAGCCACACATTGGTCGATAATATTAGCCGAAACTTCGGCAAGACGATGAACGTTTGCTTCACGCGCACGGTAGTCACCCCCTTTTACTGTATCATAAAACAAACGGAAAACTGAATCTCCATCTCCTTGATAGTTTTTTGCTGCATTAATTCCCCCTTGTGCTGCAATTGAGTGCGCACGACGTGGTGAATCTTGAAAACAAAAAGCTTTTACGTTATACCCTAATTCAGCAAGAGTCGCAGCAGCAGAACCTCCAGCTAAACCAGTTCCAACAACAATAACATCTAAGTTACGTTTGTTAGCAGGGTTTACTAAATTAATATGATCTTTATAATCTGTCCA
This sequence comes from Flavobacterium sp. EDS, assembly GCF_020991525.1. NCBI lineage: Bacteria > Pseudomonadati > Bacteroidota > Flavobacteriia > Flavobacteriales > Flavobacteriaceae > Flavobacterium > Flavobacterium sp. EDS. Next base: position 92,270 of record NZ_JAJMOZ010000007.1, on the reverse strand, counting down.
TTTGTCCGAAATTGGGCCGTGTGGAATTTTTGAATCTAATGCCATTATAATTTATATTAATTATTGAAATGATGAAATAATGCGATTATTACGAAAAGGGCAGGAACTACTACCGCAAATCCATAACCGAATCTACTTAAAGATCTAGAGTACTTATTGTTCATCCCCATTGACTGAAGTGAAGAACTGAATCCGTGCCAAAGGTGGAAACCTAACAACACAAAAGAAATACAATACAATCCTGTACGAATTGGATCATGAAATTTATGAACTAATTCTCCATAATACCTTGTAGCATCTGGTGCTGTACCTACTATATATTTATAGGTAACTTCAGGAAACCAAAAATCGTAAAAATGCAATACTAAAAATGCTAAAATAACAGCTCCAGAAATAATCATATTTCTAGAAGTCCATGAAGCATTAGCAGCTCCGTTGTATTTTGCATATGCAATTGGTCTTGCCGCGCTGTTTTGAAGTGTCAATACAAATCCCATTACAAAATGGAAAATTACACCGATTGCCAAAACAGGTTGCATTACATATTGAATCAGCGGATTGTATCCCATAAAGTGAGAAGCCTCGTTAAAGACATCTATACTTATAATAGAAATAAAATTTAAGGAAACATGCAGCGCTAAAAACGTGATTAAGAATATTCCCGAAAGAGCCATAGCCACTTTCTTTAAGATGGAAGCATTCAATAGTGCAGATTGTGCCATAAGAGTTTAAGTAGTTTGTTTTAAAAAATTATACAAAAATAACTTAAATACTAATGAACTACAACCATTTCGTTGTTATTTATAATGATTTTAAAGAGTTTTCGCAGACTTCTTTGCAATTAATTTAAAAACAACAAAATAAGTTTGAAAAGAATTACAGTATAGATAATTCTTGCTTTTTATGTAATTACCAAATTGCTATTTTTTTCAGCTTTTTAATTTATTTTCCTCAAAAGTGTCCTAAACCCGAATTTTATCTATTTAAAATAACCAAAGTCTGAAAGCTTAATTTTACCTTTATCGCCTCAAAAAAACCAGAATGAAAACAGGAATTGATGCTATTTCTTTTGATGTAGCCAACATACATTTGCCCATAAAAATTTTGGCTACAGCCAGAAATATCGAACCCGAAAAATTAGAAAAAGGCTTGGGTTTAATCAAAATGACCCTCCCAGACACTTATCAAGATACAGTCGTTTTTGGCGCAAATGCACTAACAAAACTAATTACTGAAAACCAAATAAACTTAAATGAAATAAGTCGAATTTACGTTGGAACCGAAAGCGCAATTGATAGTTCGAAACCTATAAGTTCTTTTTTGATTGCATTAATGGAACAAAAATTTGGTGAAGACACTTTATCTGAATGTGATGTTGTCGATTTTACTTTTGCTTGTATCGGAGGTGTTGATGCTTTACAAAACTGCATTGACTTTATTAAACTAAACCCAACAAAAAAAGCAATTGTCGTTACGACCGATTTTGCTAAATACGATTTAAATTCAACTGGAGAATATACTCAAGGGGCTGGAGCACTAGCAATGTTAGTAACTTCAAACCCTAGAATTATTGCTTTCGATGAAAATTGGGCAACAAGTACAAAAGGTGTTTTTGACTTTTTCAAACCATACAGAAGTCTTTCAAAAGAAACAATTACACAAAACAAAAACAACGAATCTTGGTTTGATAATTTAGAAACTGAGATTGAGATTCATAAAGATCAACCCGTTTTTGACGGACAATACTCTAATCAGTGTTATATGGATCGCACTCGCAACGCGTACTTTTCATTCAAGAAACTAAAGAACGCTACAGAAACTTTATACAATACTTGGAGTAGCATTATCATGCACCTTCCCTACTCTTTTCAAGGAAGAAGAATGTTATCAGAAATATATGCTTTAGACAGTACAGAAAAAATTATTGCAGAGAATATTGAACCCGCTGATTATCAAAACAAAATCAAAGAAGTTGGAAAATCAGATGCATACAAAACATTTGTAACTGAGAAATTGCAACCTGCAGAATTAGCTTCGTCATTAATAGGTAACCTTTACACAGGTTCTATTTTTATGGGACTATTATCGACTTTGGCTCATTTTTACGATACCAAAACAGAAATATCAGGAACCAAATTTGGGTTTCTTGCTTACGGAAGCGGTTCTAAATCAAAAGTTTTCGAAGGAACAATTCAGCCCGAATGGCAATCGGCTCTTACTGAAACCAAACTTTTTGAGACTTTAGAAAAAAGCACCGAAATTGATTTTGAAACTTATGAAAAGCTTCACAAAAAAGAACAAAAACAAAGCATCCGAACTCCTAAAAACGAATGGGTTTTAGATAGAATCGAAAAAGAAATCCCTAATTTAATTGGGGCAAGATATTATAAATGGGTTGATTAAATTATTCAAAAACCGAAGTCTTTTAAGCTTCGGTTTTTTTATATTACTTTTTTAAATCTAACCGCAAAGAGCACAAAGTTTTACGCTAAGTTCGCTAAGCTTTGCGAACTTTGCGCTTATCAGGCATTACACAAACAAACCTTGCACCCTTTGCGGTTAACCAACAAATCAATCTTTTTTATGTTGTTCTGTGTAATTTTGATTCCCTTTAAGAGCTTCATCGTGTACATTCATTCCGTTTGCCATTCCGAGCACGAATGCAGTAATGATTAATATTATTTTTCTTTTTATCCAAAGTATTAGTTGCCTAGATTGCTCTAAGCGTATTTTATTATTACGTTTATACATTTTGTAAATGATAAATGATTAGACTTTTTTTTATCATCATTATGCCTAGAATAGCATAAATGCCTAGAAAAATTCACTAAGCGTTGTATAAACTTTTAATAAGGGATATTGGAAGTTATTATTTCATTTATAAAAATAGACTGAGTTATAAATGAACTTATATTCTGACACAGAAACTGATGTTCCGCTAAAACAATCGCGACTTGAAGGCTAAAAACGACTGAAAACTCAACATATCTTAAAGGAATTAAAAAGTAAGTTTTCCCTAGAGATTTTACTTGATTGAAAACGTATAAACCAGAGTCTTTAAAATTTAATTCTCTGCCTACATTAATTAATAAAGACTGATAATAATCGGCTGATTTTGATTGAAATTCCAAAGCACCATCACCTGCAATCACGACAAAAGCCAGAAAGAGATAAATCAGATATTTTAAATGCTTTTTCAATCTATTTTTATTTGAAATATTATTTACTGCAATTTATTAAATTATTTGAGTTCGAAATGTTTTTATCGAATATTTGGAAATCTCGTTTCTCTAATTTTATTTTTTGATTCCATAATTTTACTACCGGCAAATTCATTACTTGTTCCAAAAAAAGCTAGTAAAAGTTAGTCTGTAGCTGATTTACATAATCCTCTACTGTCAAATAAAAATCTTCAGGCATTAGCGCCAGTGTTATGTAAATACCATCTATCGTGACCGCAAAACTCTTATCCGATTCTGGCCATCTTCTATGATTGTCTGGATCTGACTTTACAATGGTAAAAACTTCTCCAATTATTTTTTTAAGGTTATCAGGATTTTGATATTCTGTTTTCATTTTCTGGATTTCAATCATTAAATTTAATAATGAAATAGTTGGAATGTCTGGCAAAGCTTCCTTATCTAAATCATTTTCACAAAATGAAATTTCAGGTGTTGAATCAATCATAATATATTCTTGCCCCCAAATAAATCCTCCTCCATCACTTTTTACTAATTCCTTTAAATCAAATACAATTTCATTTACTGAACTTAAATCAAAATCTGACAAATAACTTGAATTAGGAATCTCATCGTCAGAAACCCCAATATTCACACTCCTTCGAGACTGAACTACTATTCCTTTTGAGTATGTCATATTATTTTTTATACTTTAATAAATTAATAAAAAAAGCATCTCATGCATTTTATCTTTGAATCCACGTATTCCTTTATAATCAAAAACCAGATCTTACTTTCTGGTATTCTGATTTAACTATATAATAATTTTACAAATATTCATTCAACTCTAAACGCTCAAATTTAACCTTGTGTTTTTGAACATATTTACTCCACTCCTCTTTATTTCCAATGCCATAAACGGAAAAAGCATAATCAACGATTTCTTTACTAAAATGATTCCCGAAAACAGTATCTAAATACTCTATCCCTGAATCGATTACTTGTTTCAAGATAGATAATTTATCTATTACATTTTCTTTACAAGCCTTATCAAGCCATAATCCTTTTCCAATTTTCACATATTCTTTGAGTAAACTTTCAGTAATAAACTCCGAAGGAACATCATTAATATCTGGTTGATGTTTTGCATTCTTAAAAACTAACAGAATCAATTCTTCAGAATAATATTCTTCTGGAATTAATCTTAACATTGTTCCATTTTCAGAGGCATTAAAACAAAGTTCTTTAGTCATAAATTCATCCGGAATAACTTGAATTGCAAAACCATCTTTGCCAATTAATTTATCGCAGAATTCAAAAGTTATCAAACTCTTATCAATAAATGGCAAAGCGTGATAGGTAATATTTAACGCCAGATTACAAAGCTCCTCGGTTTTAAATTCTTTCGGAACCAATTTAAGATCTCTATAATTTGATAAAACACGACCGCGCCAATATTCATACGTTTTTGCAGGAGGATTATTTTGTTTTAAAATCAATTCTCCAAATTCTAATTCCCGTTTTAATTCTTCAAAAGTTTCTATTAAAGAATTATCAAGATGTTTTCGCAATTCTATCGAGATAATGTCCTCCCCAGAAACTTCATCGTATTCACATTCGTTTTCAGTATCAAAATCATCCGCTCTGTCATTATAATAAAACAGGCTATTTTTACGCTCCGCAAATGTTGTATAATGATCTTCGACTATAAATACAGGAGCTTCAATTACACCATCACATTTAAAATTACCGTGATTATAGGAAGTCATCACAACTTCCTGAGCCCTAACATTGCCTTTTATTTCAACATAAGAACCGCCTAATAACATGCTTTGGCAATTAACATTACCTACAATAAAAACATAGGGTCCATAATCTCCTTCTGCATTTATTATAGTTCCGTTTGTAGAGAAATTTCCATTTATTAAAACACCTTCAATTCTTAACGTATCAATCCCTTTTAACGGTAGATTTAATAATTTGCACAACCATTTCTTTTCTTTATCCTCATAAAGGTCTAAAAAAAAGTTACCTTCAAAATTGACATCTTGATTTGCTACAAGAAAGAAATCCTCATTATCCCATTCCTCAAAATAATCAAACCCTTCTCGCTCAACCAAAAAAGGATAGATTTCTTTAACTTCTTTAATGGTAACTAATTTAAAAACTGAATTATGCATTTTATGATTTATTAAGCCAAATCGCTTCGGATTTTTTCATGTCAAGATTACGCAATTCTACTATAAAAATCAATAATCATCAGAAAAATTATACTTTTAATCCGTTTGATAAAGTATTAAAACTATACGAATAGTTCTTACTGAAAAAGAAAAAGTTGCTCTTTTAAAGAAGTTATTGAGCGAAAAAATAATTTTACGGAAGATATATTTATAGAAAACCGAAGTTTTTATTAAGCTTCGGTTTTTTTACACTTACAGTTTCGCATAAATAATAGATTACAAATTTTATAATATTTATTTTTATTCACATATAAAAACCTTACAATTGTATTTATTAGTAAAATTGTAATATATTTATCGTAAATATTATTTTCTCATGCTCGAATACTTTATGACAGCTACAAATCCTTAAATTAATACAAACTAACACTTTTTAGTATGTTTAGACAATCAAAAAGAAATCCATTTGATAAAAACGAATTTATGAAAGATGATATACAGGAAAGAAAAGATTTTTTAGGAAAGATGCTGGAAGCTAGAAAAACTAAAAGTCGTTATGATTCTATTTTTTCTTCTCGTGATAATTTCTTTTCTATTGGTCCCAAAAGAAGTGCAACTGAAGGAGAGTTATATTTTGATAGCAATGACAATACAATTTATCGAGGAAATAGAGATGGTAGCTGGACTAAAGCTACTCAGTTAAGTGAAATTGTAGTTACAAATTTAATTGGAAGAATAGTTAAAAGCGATGGTATAAGAGTTTTTGGTTTTGGTGGAGATGCCGTTGCAGGAAGTGGAAATTTAAGAAATGATAGAGGTTCGGGATCAATTCCTTCCCCGGGACATGATTTAAATACCGCTTTTGATTTAGGTTACTTATTAGGGAAATTATTTCCAAATCCATCAATGATGATTCCCTGGCTTTTAGAATTTGAACTTCGATTAAAATATGGCGCTCCAAACAAGCAATCATCAGCTCCTAAAAATACAAATTCTACTGATCCAGAAATGATTATAATGTCATTATATAATTACAGTGCTACAGATGTATTTGGAGGAAACCATTCTCAAGTTCATGAAAAGAAAGTAAAAGATACAGCTGTAGAACCTTCTCAAAAAGGCAATATTGAACAGATGAATAGTAGAGCTTATAAAAAAGCTACACAAGAAAGAGATGCGAATAACCGTGAACTTCAAAAGAAACTAGATTATTATAAACAATGAAAAAGACAGCATTTTTTTTAATCGTAATATCTTTAATACTAATTTCTTGTAATAAAGAAAAAAAGACAGCAGGGAATAATAAAATTATTAATCATGAAATTAATATAGTTTTCCCTGATACTGTATTTCTTAATGAACTTTATAATGGAAAAATAAATTATAAAAATGATTTAGACAGTATAGATACTAGTTTAAGTAATGAAAAAAAATATAGATATATTGATTATTATTTTGTGAAAACTAAAAATATAAATTATACGGATGAACATTTAAAAAAAATAACAACCGATACCTTTACAGCTGAACATTACAAAAGCATTCCTTTGTATTCTATTCGATTTGATAGCTTAGGCATTAATTATATTGACGGCATAATTGTAGATGAAGTAAATATATCACACGGAGCCAAAGGTAAAAACAAAGAGCCTATGGATAGAATAATTACCAATGAATTTAGAGTCACCAAAAAAGTAGTAGTCATTGAGAAACCTAAAATTATAAAACCTTAGTGGCTTTTTTCTCCAAACGAAGATCAAAAATATAACTGAAATGTAAAAGAATTTTAAATATCTTTGAACTATGAGCACAGAAACAAAACCTAGACATATCGGAAGAAACATTAGCCGAATCAGAGAGCTTAAAGGAATGAAACAAGAAGCACTTGCTATTGCAATTGGCATAAGCCAACAATCTATTTCTAATATTGAAGGAAGCGAAAGTGTTGATGACGAAAAGCTAAAAGCAATTGCCGAAGCTTTAGGCATTCCTGCCGAAGTGATAAAAAACTTTTCTGAAGAAGCTGTTTTTAATATTATTGAAAATACTTTTGATATAGAAAACAACAATGGTTCTGCAATTAGTTATGGATGTACTTTTAATCCGTTAGATAAACTTCTTGAAGCTTTTGATAAAAATGAAAAACTTTATGAACGATTGGTTCAGGCTGAAAAAGAGAAAGTTGCTTTTTTAGAAAAATTACTAAGTGAGAAATAATTTTTACGAAAATATATTTATAGAAAAACCGAAGTTTGATTGCTTCGGTTTTTTTATGGATTTGATTATTGTTACGGGCACGGATTACAAATCCGCGCTATCGGGCATATGTCACTTTTATTGAAAGTGAATATCTTCTTGTTATTCACTTTTCCATTTTTCATATAATTGTTTTGTATTTCTAAATCGCGAGGAAACCCCAAAACATTCACTGTAATTATCTACTGCCTCAAATATCACATCTCGATATTCCGTTCTCCAATCTCTATCCAAAATATATTTGTGAATTATACAGTACGAAAATCGATCAAGAGCATTTAAATAATTTTCACGAGCAATTTTGATTTTGTCAGCAAATAACCCCAAAACATCTTCATTCAATTCAACTTCAGAAGAATTTATTTGAATATCATAAGCCCTTAACTCAAAATTACATTGATCAAAATATTCTTTTCTTTTATTTAGTTCACTCTCCAATTCTAGAACAGTCATAAGAGTACTATTCTTTTGGCTTTCTGCCAAACTTTGCAATTGAATTTTAACTTGTTTTATTTGATACCATGCAACTAAGAGAACACCTAAAGAAATTATTACAGAAAGAACACTCGAAAATGCGCTTATCCAATCAGTTATAGAAGGACACATTATTTTCCAAGCTTAGCCATTAATCTTTGAAGTATTAATTGCGTTTTATTAGAGTTAGAGATTGAATTTTGATGATCTTGAGATTTTGTTTCATAATCATTTTGATGAACTTTAAAATAAACCATCAATTCAGGAAGTGAAACTCCAGATGAAGCTAATAAAGGAATAATTTCATTTAAGACAGAATCAATTTCAATAATTGAATCAGCCGTCTTTAGTTTTTCTAAATATTGCCTAATAATTTGTTCTTTCATAATACAATTAGTTATATATGCAATGTACAAATAAATGATTATTAAAGAGTTTAGCAGTGTAAGATTTTTTAACAAATTACAATACCTGGTTTATTAACACAATTTTCCACAATACTGAGTTCGCGTGAGGGATTACTTCACATTATTTTATTTTAATTGGAGTTCAGTGAATTTCATTTGAGGCGTCATCCTTTTATGAAGCGATAGCGGAGTAAAAGATATAGCCGAAAGCCCGACCCGGAGGGACACGCCATTCTAAAAAGATTCTAAGGTTCTGAGTTGCTAAGATTTAGAAAAGAAAAAATCAGCCAAATCTCCTAAATCTGCGAGAGAAAAAGCAAAAGAAAAAACCCAAAAACAAATAAGAAAATTTTAATAAACCAATCCTTTTTAGTGTTTCTAAAATTAGTATTTTTGAGTATTCAAAGTATAAAACCAAATTAACATGAAATATCATCAAATAAACAACTCTCTTTTTATAAAAAATCGCGAAAAATTCATGGCTCAAATGAAGCCTAATAGTGTAGCGGTTTTTAATTCAAATGATATTTATCCAGTTAGCGCCGATAGCACATTACCATTTGCTCAACATAGAGATATTTTTTACCTAAGCGGAGTAGATCAGGAAGAAAGCATCTTATTACTTTTCCCAGATGCACCATATGAAAACCAACGTGAAATTTTGTTTTTAAAAGAAACCAATGACCATATTGCTGTTTGGGAAGGGGAAAAACTAACCAAACAACGTGCCTTTGAAGTTTCTGGAATCAAAACCGTTTATTGGTTACAAGATTTTGAAAAAGTCTTAAACGAAATGATGACTTATGCCGATACAATGTACATTAATACTAATGAGCATTATCGTGCAACTGTTGAAACTGAAACTCGTGAAGCTCGTTTTGTAAAATGGTGGAAAGAAAGATATCCAGCACATCAGGTTGCCAAAAGTAACCCAATATTACAACGCATTCGTTCGGTAAAAGAAAGCGAAGAAATCGATTTGATTCAGCAAGCGTGTAATATCACCGAAAAAGGTTTCCGAAGATTATTATCTTTTGTAAAACCAAATGTAACTGAATACGAAATCGAAGCGGAGCTTATTCACGAATTTATTCGCAATCGCTCTAAAGGTTTTGCTTATACTCCTATTATTGCTTCAGGAAATAACGCAAACGTACTGCACTATATCGAAAACAACCAACAATGTAAAGCTGGAGATTTAATCTTACTGGATGTTGCTGCCGAATATGCTAATTATTCTAGCGATATGTCTCGTACAATTCCTGTATCGGGTACCTATACCGCTCGCCAAAAAGCAGTTTACAATGCTGTTTTGCGTGTGAAGAATGAAGCTACAAAAATGCTTACACCTGGAACGCTTTGGAAACAATATCATTTAGAAGTTGGAAAAATAATGACTTCGGAATTATTAGATTTAAAACTAATTGACAAAGCCGATGTGCAAAACGAAAACCCAGACTGGCCAGCCTATAAAAAATACTTCATGCACGGGACTTCTCACCACATGGGGCTAGATACGCATGATTACGGATTGCTTCACGAACCAATGAAAGCCAATATGGTTTTTACAGTTGAACCTGGAATTTACATCCCTGCTGAAGGTTTCGGTATTCGAATAGAAGATAATGTTGTGATTCAGGAAACTGGAGAGCCATTTAATTTAATGCGCAATATTCCTATTGAAGCTGATGAGATAGAAAGCTTAATGAACGTTTAATTCAGTTCATTTTATTCATAAAAACAAACGGCTTTCAGAAATGTTAGCCGTTTTGCTTTTACATACATAACAAACTACTATTTTTGCAACATAAATTAATCTCATTGAAAAATATCCTCTTCAAAAACACCAATATCTCTTATTCAGACACAGGAAAAGGTACAACTATCGTTTTGCTTCATGGTTTCTTAGAAAACAAAACCATGTGGAATCATTATGTTGATACATTCTCTAAAAATTACCGCGTTGTCACTATTGATTTATTGGGTCATGGAAAAACAGAACCACGAGGTTACGTTCATACAATGGAAGACAATTCCGATGTGGTAAACGAAGTCCTATCTCATCTTGAGATCGAGAGGGCTGTTTTAATAGGGCACTCTATGGGCGGTTATGTCGCTTTGGCTTTCGCCGAATTATACACCGAAAAAGTACAAGGTTTGGTTTTATTAAATTCTACATCTAAACCTGATAATGCCGAACGAAAACTAAACCGAACCAGAGCAATCAAAGCCGTTAAACTAAACTATACAGCTTTTATAAGTTTAGCTATAGGTAATTTATTTAGCGAAAACAACCGAGAAAGGCTTGCTACAAACATCGAACTCGTAAAAGAAGAAGCCTTAAAAACACCACTTCAAGGAATTATTGCTTCATTAGAAGGTATGAAGATCAGAAAAGATAAGGAGATTATTTTGCATACAAATCTTTTCCCAATGTTATTGATCTTAGGAGAAAAAGACCCTGTTTTGAACTACGAAGAAAGTATTCAACAAATAGAAAATACAAATGTATCACTTGTAACTTTCCCTGATGGGCATATGAGCTCTATCGAGAACGAAACAAAATTGACTGCTGTTTTATTAGATTTTTTTAATAAGATTTAAAATAACAAAAGGCTATTTCAAAAAAAATGAAATAGCCTTTTTTATAAGTAAAAATAGAATCTATAATTTAGAAGATATATCTTTTTTAAATTTAGCCAAAACTGCTCTTGTCATACCTAAATTAGCTTTAGTTGAATCTACTGCTAAATAAATAAAATATTTTTCGTCATCAGAAACATCTATTATATGCAACTGATTCGTTAGAGTAATTAATATGTCATTGATTTTCTGGTTCAAGCCTAAAGCTTTAATAGCATTCATTTTAGCTTTAACGACTTCTAAGTTATAAGCCGAAGCTAATTCAGGATCAAAATTTGGGTCTAAAGAAAGTGAAGAATAAGACATTCCAGTTTCAACTTCTGTTACAGATACAGCGATAAAACCTGAAATGTTTTCTTTCAAATCATTTTGAAAGTTTTGTAAAAAATCTGACATGGTATTTATATTAAAATTAGTTATTATGTATAGTCTCCATCCTACGAAGCAAAAGCCCCATTTTACTAGTATCTTTTGAAAGCAAAGCAATACAATTATCATCTTGATCTTTGTTTGCAACCACAATCCCTCCGTCATTTTTAATCATGACCTGTTTAAGTCCTCCGATATTAATATCTTCCGACATTTCCAAGCACATTTTCAAAATCATACCAATCATTGCCGCAACGTTACCATCGTACTCCAGATTAACCGATTCAATTAAAATGCCGTCTATACTAAAAATCAATCCAGATTCGGCTCCCGTTTCAGTCACCAACGTGTTTAAATCAATACTTCCTTGCATATATCTTTGTTTTTTGAAGCGCCAAAGTTATTTTAATTTAAAAGAGTCGTGAACTAAACACTTGTTAAATAAAAGTTAATCATACCACCCTGATAACCCATTGTTTATACTTCAATCTTTTGGCAATAATAAATTATTTAAACCAACAAATACCAATAAAAACAACTAATAATCTCACAAAAATGACATACCAATACAAAAAATGAAATAATAATTCACGATTCCAGATAAAACTCATTACCAAATCATTATATAAGTTTTTTATATAAATTTGCCAAAAATTAAGTTCTATGAAAACAACTGATGAATTACGCTTTGACTTAAACGTCAAGCTAATGAAATTCCGAAGATTTCGTTTTATAAACGGCGAGATCACTTTGGGAGATCATAAACAAGAACAGGCTAAAAAAGGTTTTTTCAAAAAAATATTTAGCTAAAATAATTTACAACGAAAGCTTTTATCAAAACCGCCCCTTTTGATAAATCTTTTAGTATTTCTACACTATCTTTTCTTCAAAAGCTATTTCAATATTCAGAATTTCATTCAAAAGCAAAGCTATTTGCTCCAGATAATCCCTCATTATCTCACTATTAATAATAGAATTGACATCTTTCTCTTCTTTAAATCCAAAAGGTAAAAAACCAGATTTTAAGTTCTTAAAGGAGATAATCCCAGCTTCAATAGGCAGTCCATTTGCATTATTTTCATACATAAAGGCATATGCTAAAACCTGAATAATTTTATCATTTTTTATATCAGCCACAAGCCCATCCCAATTTTTAAGAATAACATTAGCCTTATCTACTTTACCTGTTTTATAATCAATAATCCGGATAATGCCATTACGCTGTTCAATTCTATCTATGTTTCCTTTTATTAAAACCGGAAAAGATAAACCTGGATGCGTCAATGTTCTCTAGAAAATTTCTTCTATTGCAAGAATTTTAATTGCATCACCTTCTTTAATATTATCAAGTTCAACTTTCAAGAAATTTGTAACATTACGTTTAGCTACTTCAAAAGCCAAAAGATTACGCCCTTTTTTAACCTCACCTTCTTTATAAACTAACTTAAACTGTTTCAAGACTTCATTATCTAGTAATTTAAATATCATTTTCAAAAATAAATTTGCCTACAAAAGGTACATAAAGCGCCTTCAAGGTTTCATGGATGATTGTTCCTAATGTATTTAAAGCAATATTCTCTTCAACTTCTTCGACCTCGCGGATTCGCAATATTTTTTTGGAAATAAAACTGAATCGAAACAGTACCATTAAAGCCGTTAAACAAAACTATTCCACATTTATAGGTTTGGCTATAGGTAATTTATTTAGCAAAAATAACAAGGAAAGACTTAAAAACTCAGCTTCAGGGAATAATTGCTTCATAAAAAGGCATGAAGATTAGAAAAGACAAGGGAATTATTTCACATACAAATCTCTTCCCAATGTTATTGCTTTTTAGGAGAAAAAGACCCTGTTTTAAACTACGAAGAAAGTATTCAGCAAATAGAAAATACAAATGTATCACTTGTAACTTTCTCTGATGGACACATGAGTTCTATCGAGAACGAAACAAAATTGACTGCGGTTTTGTTAGATTTTTTTAAAGAGATTTAAATCATTTCAGAACTTAAATATCCTTTTTCAATGAGTTCGTTTTTATCTTTTAAATGATTTAGTTTCCCATTTTTAATTAAAATCAATCTTGTTGAAATACTAATTACATTTCTGTAATTATGGTCGGATATTATGATTCCTTTTTTACAGGAATTCATAACAATTAATTGATTAACTTTTTCAATCATCAAAGGAGATAATCCATTATAAGGCTCATCGAGTAAAACAAACTTTGATGAATTCTCTAATACAAGTTTTATTTCGAGATAACGTAATTCACCTCCTGATAAATGAGCAATCTTTTTGTCGGTTATTGCCTGTATCATTTCGTCATTACAAAATGAATTAATTCTTTCTTTTGCAATTGAGAGCCGAATCGCTTTTTTAACAGAAAAAATGTTTGGAATAAAATTATCCTGACTCAAATAACTTATTTCATTCATTAATTCTTTAGTCTTTGTTTTGATAACACCATTAATCCTAACAAACTTAAAATTTGCGGATGTAATTCCGAAAATAATTTTAAGAAAAGTAGATTTACCCGAACCGTTTCTTCCCAAAAGTCCAACTATATCATTTGTTTCGCATTGCAAATAAACATCCGAAAGAATTATTCTTTCACCATAAGACTTTTGAACACTATCGATTTCTAAAACATTTCTTTTCAAAATAATCTACTTATTAGATTAAAAATAAAGATACCCACTATTAGAAACAATAGATTAAAACACCAAGAATAAAACCAAAGCCAACCTTTAGAAAGACCATTATTAAAATAAAATAAATATTCGTTTCTAGAATTATTTTCTTTTACTGCCAAGCTTATTGCAAAACCAAAACTCACAACCGAATAATTAAAAACAAGTAACCCTCCAAAAAGTAAAGGCAAAATACTTGCTGCCAAATTAATGGCTATTGTACTTTTAAAAAATTCAAAAGCATTCCCTAACTTCTTGATTGTTTTACTCATTATATTTTTTCTTCAAAAGGAATTGTAATATCCAATATCTCATTGAGCAACAACACAATTTGTTCAAAATAATTATGCATTATCTCATTATTAATAATCATATTAACGTCCTTTTCTTCTTTAAATCCAAAAGGTAAAAAGCCAGATTTTAAGTTCTTAAAGGAGATAATTCCAGCTTCAATAGGCAATCCATTTGCATTGTTTTCATACATAAAGGCATATGCCAAAACCTGAATAATTTTATCATTTTTTATATCGGCTATAAGTCCATCCCAATTTTTAAGAATAACATTAGCCTTATCTACCTTACCTGTTTTATAATCAATAATCCGGATAATACCATTACGCTGTTCAATTCTATCTACGTTTCCTTTTATTAAAACCGGGAAAGGTAAACCTGGATGTGTCAATGTTCTTTCAAAAGTTTCTTCTATTGCAAGAATTTTAATTGCATCACCATCTTTGATACACTCTAGTTCTACTTTTAAAAAATTTGAAACATTCCGTTTCGCTACTTCAAAAGCCAAAAGATTACGCCCTTTTTTAATCTCCCCTTCTTTATAAACTAACTTAAACTGTTTCAAGACTTCATTATCTAGTAATTTAAAACAATTTAAAATATCGCTCTCAGAGATAAATTTACCAATAAAAGGATCATAAAGCGCTTTCAATGTTTCATGAATAATAGTCCCTAAAGTATTTAAAGCAATATTCTCTTCAACTTCTTCGACCTCACGAATTCGCAATATTTTCTGAAAATAAAACTGAATCGGATTTCGAATATAACTCGTTAATGCTGATGGTGAAAATCCTACACTTGCAATTTCTTTCAACCGTATCATTACAGCCTCAGATTTAGGAATGACCATTGGCTCATATGCTGTTTCTGGCAAAACTGCATTATAAATTTCATGAGTCAAATTGTGTTTTGGCTTTTTTTCAACCTCAAGCTGCGTTATAAAGCGGCTTCTCTCACCCGCATCCAGTCCTTCACTTTCTGTATTATAGAGCAAGTAAATATTCTTAGCACGCTGTAATAAATGATAAAAGTGAAACGTATAAATGGCATCTTTCTCTTTAAATGTTGGCAAACCCAATTCACGTTTAACATCATAAGGAATAAACGAGTTCATAGATTTTCCTGCTGGAAATTTACCTTCGTTCATAGAAGTTACAATTACGGTATCAAAGTCCAGAACACGACTCTCTAAAACTCCCATGATCTGTAAACCGTTTAAAGGCTCTCCTTCAAACGAAACTTCGGCCACTTCTATAACTTGTTTATAAATAGCATAGAGCGTTTCTATTTTATCAATATGCTGGTGCTGAGAATAGTAATTAATCAACTTATTAATTACCTTAAAAATAGCAAAAACGAACGTCTTCGCAATTTTATCTTCTTCACTATCATTACTTAGATTCTCCTTTATCTGGAGTAAGAGTTTTGAAATATTGTTTAAAACTGCTACTGAACCGGAATCCCACTTTTGAAAAAGCAACAAAAACAAATCTGAATGATTCTCATTAAGCTCAATAATTTTAGAGTGAGTTATAAAAGTATAATTGTTTTGATTTATCTTTTTCACCAATCCTTTTACGTTGGCATATGGCTCAATCAAAGGATGTGTTAAGATATCTAAAACATCTTTATAATAAAAAACATAAGAAACACTGTTTCTAGACAATGCATTAGTATGCATTTTAAACAGTTTTGCAATCAAAATTTGAGTTGGATTATTCTTACTTGAATACCCCATTGTAATATTTAAAGCTCCCACAGAAGATGGTAAAGCATATAAAAGTGGTACTAGTAAATTTTCATCACCTAATACTACAGCTACTTTATCTAATGATGAACCTGGATTATTAGTAATAATTTCTTCAATTATACTTCCTGTTATTTTTGCTTGTCCAATTGATTTTGGCGTACCAATAACTTGTATGTTTTTAGATTGAGAGAAATCATCTAATATCCATTCAAAGGGGTTTGCTTTATAATATTTCCAATCTTGTTTAAAACGTCTAACAAATAATCCTGTATCATGGTAGGGATCATTTAAAAAAGTTTTATCAATATCCCAATATATTTTAGCCTGCTCAGAAGCTATTAAATGCTGAATAATTTTTTCTTCCGCAGCATTTAAAGCATTAAATCCCGCAAAAACAAAATGCTGATTCTGAACTGAATTCGTAAAATGATCTATATTATTCACCGCTTCTCTATAAATCAATCCTTGATATCCAATTTGTTTATTAAGCAAATGAGTATATAAAGATTCGTAATAACTAGGTAGCAACTTCCAAAAATCTATATAATTCTCTAATAATTGAGTTTTATTTTCAACCTCTATTCCCCATTTTTTAATATCCTCAATATCCTTAAGATAAGAAAGTACGTGTGATGGATCTAATAAATATCTATCGATTTCATTAAAATCCTGCAATAATGTTTTTCCCCAATTAGCGAACAACTCAAAAGACTGTTGGTTTTTTTTCTCCGTAATTGACATGTACACCTCATAAAACTCGAACAATAATTCTATTGAATCAATTGACCGTACGGAGGCTATATCCTGAATAAATTCTTCAATACTAATTATCTTAGGACTGATAACCGTATTCTGTATTTGTTTTTTTAAAGCTTCGACAAGAAAAATTTTGGCCCTTTTATTTGGTAGAACAATTGTAGTTTCAGCCAATTTGCCTAAATAATCTTCAATTATAACCTTTGCAATCTTATCTAAAAAGTAAATTTCTGTCATTGTATAAAAATAAAAAAAGCCATTCAATTAAGAATGGCTTTTTAAAATTATTTAGAAAAGTAAATTACAATTTACCTTCGTATTTAGAACCTATGTGTCTGATTTCAGTTCTTCTGTTTTCAGCTCTACCTTTTGCAGTTTTGTTACTTGCAACTGGTTGAGATGAACCAAATCCTTTAGCAACTAAATTATCTGGGCTTACACCTCTTTCGATTAATGCATTCATTACAGCATCAGCTCTTTCTTGAGATAATTTGTTGTTGATTTTAGCAGAACCTGTACTATCAGTATGTCCTTCGATGCTAAATTTAGCATTTGGATAAGCTTTAAGGATTTCTTTGATAGCATCTAATCTAGCTTGAGTAGTAGCATCTCCTTTTTTGAAAGTAGCTTTTCCAGTGTCAAAGAATACCGCTCTAGCTTGAACTTTAAGATCATCTAATACAGCAGTAGTTACTTCTGGACAACCTCTGTTACTAGCTGGACCAGCTACAGTAGGACAATCATCATCTTTATCAAGTACACCATCTTTATCAGCGTCTGGCCAAGGACATCCACCGTTTTCTTTAGGACCTGCAACAGTAGGACATTTGTCATCTTTATCAGCAACACCATCACCGTCAGTATCTGGACAACCTTTTAAAGCAGCTAAACCAAATGTATCTGGACAAGCATCATCTTTATCAGCAACACCATCACCATCTCTATCTGGACAACCATTTAAAGCAGCTAAACCAAATTCAGTTGGACAAGCATCACTTGCGTCAACGATACCATCACCGTCAGTATCTGGACATCCGTTGAATTGTTTTAAACCAGCAACATCTGGACAAGCATCATCTTTATCGTAGATACCATCTCCGTCAGTATCTTTACCTCCAAATTTGAAAGTAAGACCTGCTGAATGTTGAAAATGAGATGGAGCGTCTGGAATACCAGCAGCATCTTCTCTATCTCCAAAAGATTTTTTGTAAGTAGTAGCTAAAGATAAACCGATTGATTCAGAGAACCAAAAAGTCAAACCAGCTCCTGGGTTAACAGTACCAAAACTGCTATCTCCGAAGAAAGTATAACCTCCACCAACGCTTAACGAAGGATCGATTACTTTAGATTTAATTAAAGACATGAAGCTATATCTAAGTGTAGCATCAATACCATAATACATTAAGTCTCCAGGATTAGAAACTACATAACCACGAGAATCGTGACCAGGAGCAGTTGGAGAAAACCTTACATATCTATCAATTTTATTCACAGAACCTTGTAATCCTACAGAAAAATTATCACCAATGTATCTAGATACACCGATGTAAGATACAGAAGGAAGAATGTTCCAGTTGTCTTTTGCTGCGAAAGCCTGAGAAAAATGTTGATCAGCCCAGTTATGTCCTCCACCAGCACTCGTTTTAGTGTCTACGGCATTAACTCCAAAAGAGATAGCCCATGGATTGTTACTGTCTTGTGCGTGAGAACTTAACCCCATCGCCATCATCACAGCAACTAAAAGTTTGTTAAGATGTTTCATACTTAATTTATTTAATTACAATTTAGTTAATTATAGACAAAAGTAATGCGTAAATTTTTAACTACAAAATGAAATGTTAAAAAAAAGCAATAAGAAATGCCAAAAGTGGGAATTATACAACTTTTAACAGTTTACCAACCTTAACAAATGCCTCTAAAGCTCTGTCTAGATGGTCCTTTGTATGCGCCGCAGACAATTGTACTCTTATCCTTGCTTTTTCCTTAGGAACTACAGGAAAGAAGAATCCTATTACATAAATACCCTCCTTTAAAAGTTCATTTGCCATATTTTGCGATAATTTTGCGTCATATAGCATAACGGGAACGATAGCCGAATCCCCATCTATTATATCAAATCCAGCTTTCTTTAAGCCTTCTTTAAAGTAATTAGTATTCCATTCTAATCTATCTCTTAATACTGTGTCTTTTTCTAGAAGCTCAAATACTTTAATAGAAGCTCCTACAATTGCTGGCGCTAATGAATTTGAAAACAAATACGGTCGTGATCTCTGACGTAATAATTCTATAATTTCTTTTTTAGCTGTAGTATACCCCCCCATAGCACCTCCTAAAGCTTTTCCAAGAGTTCCGGTAATGATATCAACTCTACCCATTACTCCTTTTGCCTCAAGAGTTCCTTTTCCTGTTGCTCCAATAAATCCAGCTGCATGGCATTCATCAACCATAACCATTGCATCATATTTATCTGCTAAGTCGCATATTTTATCCAATGGAGCTACAAGTCCATCCATAGAGAATACTCCATCAGTAACAATTAATTTAAAACGAGCTCCAGCATCATTCGCTTTTATTAGCTGCTGTTCTAAATCTTCCATATTACTATTCTCATAACGATAACGAGCCGCTTTACACAAACGAACTCCATCTATTATCGAAGCATGATTTAAACTATCCGAAATAATCGCATCATTTTCCCCCAACAAAGGCTCAAAAACACCTCCATTTGCATCAAAGGCTGCAGCATATAGTATCGTATCCTCTGTTCCATAAAAATCAGCAATCTTTTTCTCTAATGTTTTATGAATATCTTGCGTTCCACATATAAAACGTACAGATGACATTCCGAAACCATGCGTATCCATCGCATCTTTTGCAGCCTGAACAACTTCGGGATGTGAAGACAATCCTAAATAATTATTAGCGCAAAAATTCAAAACTTTCTCTCCTGTAGAAATAGTTATTTCAGCATCCTGAGCAGAAGTTATTATTCTTTCTTTTTTAAAAATTCCGTTTTCTTCAATCGTTTGCAATTCATTCTGCAAATGCTCCTTAATTTTTCCGTACATCTCTACTTATTTAATATGTTAAATTTTAACAAGTTAGTCAGTTTTAATTCTTAACACTTGACTAATTTTTTCACAAATTTACTACATCGATATCGGTTCCTATATACACCAATGCCTTTTTTAACACTTTAAACCCCATATTTTCAATAGCAAACTGATATTCTTCTACTTGTTGTTTATATTTTGGGTTAGCCGAACCTGTTTTATAATCTAAGAGATAAGCTTCTCCTTTAGGAGTAATAACAACTCTATCAGGCTTTAATATCTTTCCTTCTTTTTGAATAATAGTTTCTTCATTTAAAACTCTATTACCCCTTTCAAAACAAACACTGATTTCTGAATGATTTACAATTTCTTGAATCGTTTTCGAAACAATATCTTTTTGTTCAAAAGTGATTAATCCATCTTCTAATGCTTTTACAATTGCTAAATCTATATCTGACTGATATTTTACAAAAGCTAATATCTCATGAATTATATTCCCATATGATATAGCTTCTTGCTGATGTGTTCCCCACATTAATGCTTCGCGTTGGGCAATTTTAATACTCTTAGGATTTAAAACTTCAGAAACTAATGGAATTGTTTTGGCAGACGAAGAGTATTTCTCTCCTGAAGACAATTTAGCCGAATTACCAAACTCATATTCCAATTTGTTTTCATCATAAACTCCTAAATCAATTAAATATTTTATAAAAAAAGATGCCATATTACCAGGGAAATCACCATCTTTTCTAGGTTTTATTTCCTGAGAAATCACATACAACTGCTCTTCTGCCCGAGTCAATGCAACATACAAAACATTTACGTTATCAAGCAATTCTTCTTGCTTCTTTAAATTAAAAACAACAGCAGCATCTTCTCCAAATCCTGCCACAGCACTACTATTATCTATTAACACCTTTGGCAATCCAAAATCTTCTTCCTCTGCATTCAACCACAGCTTATCTTTTGGTTTCCGACTATAATCTTCTTCAGCAAAAGGCATAATAACAACCGGGAACTCTAATCCTTTCGATTTATGAATAGTCATGATACGAACTGCATTATTCCCTTCCGGAGAAGGAATACTGAATTTCTCTGCATTCTTATCCCAAAAACTTAAAAAATCTGAAATACCTGCTTGATTCCGAATATCTCGTTCCAAAACTATATCAAGGAAATATTGTACATAAGCATTATTATACTCTGGACGTACAAATTTTGAAACAATAGTCTCAACTGCCTCATAAAGTGATTTCTTTCGAATACTTTCAAATGAAAGTGAAACGTCAAATCTTTCTAACCATTTTTCAAAAGCAATTTCATTTCTTTCTGCCATTCCTTCTGCTATAAAATCATGGATCGGCATTTTAACATCTGTATTCTTAGCCAAAAAGTGCAAAAAATTAGCTTTTGCTTCTAAATCAGCATTATTATTCAAGTATTTCAACAAATGAATTACCAATCGAACTTCTGTTGCGTTCTGAATCATCAATGTCTCCGAAGACAATAAAGGAATTTTTTGCTCCGTTAAATAATTCGCAACGGCAATACCCTGACCTCTTTTTCGAGTCAGAATAACAATATCTTTATATTCAAACCCTTCACGCAATACTTTTTGAATTGTATTTAAAGTCGCCAAAACATATAAATCGGTCTTCTCCAATACTGCATCATCCTCAATTTGATCACTTTTATCTACAATTGGGAGAAACGAAATATTTACATATCCCCCTTTCTTAGCATTAGTTTTTTGATGACTATGATTTTCATACAGATCTTTATAATCGGCATTTTCAAACTCCGAAGAGATTAATTTAAAAAAGCCATTATTAAATTCGATAACCTCACTATAGCTACGATAATTGGTATCTAAATGTGTTATTTTTTTATCCGGATTATTAAATGGGTTTAAATCCTTACTCAGCTCAATAAACTGCTCCGCTTTCCCCCCCCTCCAACGATAAATTGATTGTTTTGGATCTCCAACAATCATTAGAGTACCTTTTACTCCAAAATCATCCTGACCAGAAAGCGCATTATCGATTAGCGGAATTAAATTCTGCCATTGCATTTCGGATGTATCCTGAAATTCATCAATAAAAAAATGACGATACCTTTCTCCCAAACGTTCATAAATAAAAGGCGCTGGCTGATTCTGAATTTCGCGATGAATAATTGCATTAAACTCAGAAATAGACAAAACATTTTGTTCTTTTTGAATCTTCTCCAACTCGTTACTCACCGTATTCAACAATGAAAGTGGCGTGATATTTTTAAGAAATGCTTTGTAAAAATCTCTTTTCTCAAAGTTCTTATAAATCTTATCCAGAATCTGAAGTAATTCGGGAATGATATTCTCTATTAAAGCTCTGTCTTTGGCCGTTTTATTTATTGCGATATCATCAAACTCATGAAATGTTTTATTCTTGGGATTAAATTTACCATCTCGAATACTTTCTAGATGATTTGGGAATGTTCCTCTCGAAAAAGATTTTAAATCAATTCCATTTTTTTCAATTAACAAAAGCGCATTTGTAGCAAAAGCAACATTCTCTTCTTCTAGGTCTTTACATAAAACCGTTAGTTTCTTTTTTATTTCAACAAACTCCTCAATTGATTTATCATGAAAATGTGTAATTTCATTTCGATTATTCTCATTTAAGATTAACCTTCCTGTTTCAAGAATTTCACGAGACACATCCCAACTTTTATCATCATCGGTTTTTTCCATCGTAAAATCGATCAATAACTTGGTCAACGTTTCATCCTGACCTGCTTGAGCGATAATGGCATCGACTGCCTCTATAAGTAAATTTTCGGTATCCAGAGTTACCTCAAAAGTCATCGGTAAATTTAAATCATGCGCAAAAGCACGGATAACCTTATGTGTAAATTTATCGATTGTAGATATATCAAAAGCTGCATAATTATGAATAATATGCTTAATGATATTTTGTGATTTTGTTTTTAATTCAATGATAGAAAGACCCGTTTCGCGCGCTAGATCTTGCATCAAATCAGTCGCTTTTCCAGATGGTTCGTCTTTCGCAAATTCCGACAAACTGCCCACAATACGGCTTTTCATTTCATGCACCGCCTTATTAGTAAATGTAATCGCTAGAATATTACGATATGCATCATTTTTGGGAGCTGAAAGAATAATTTTAAGATATTCCTTAACTAAAGTATATGTTTTACCAGAACCCGCAGATGCGTCATATATAGAAAAAGAGGGTCTTTGCATTTTTTTAGTTTTTCCGTACTGTAAAAATAAAACATCCCGAGAACTATTCGGTTGTAAAAAACTAAAAATCTATAAAGTAAAATTAGTTAGTGCTTGTTAAATGCTTTTTTATTAAAGACAATTAAAATCCCAACTCCTGTAGAAATCGCCATATCGGCAAAATTAAAAATTGCATTAAAAAATTTAAATGGTTCTCCACCCCATATTGGCAACCAAGTTGGTAAATTCCCCTCCCAAATAGGAAAATATAACATATCAACCACTTTACCATGAAACAATGTTCCGTAATGTTCAGGAGCAAACAATGTAGCTAAGTTATTATAACTATCATCGAAAATCACTCCATAAAAAACTGAATCTATAATATTCCCTGCTGCTCCAGCCATAATCAAAGAAATAGCAACAATTAAATACGTTGAACTTTGTTTTTTTATAGAATCGTACAGCCAATATGCTATACCGAAAACCGCAAAAATCCTAAACACAGTCAAAATCAATTTTCCGTATTCACCTGGAATTTTTGTTCCCCAAGCCATTCCTTCATTTTCAATAAAAAGAATCTTAAACCATTTAAAGACTTCTACCTCTTCACTCAAAACAAAGTTTGTTTTAATGTAAATTTTAGAAACCTGATCAATAAGTAAAATAATGAAAATAAGTAAATACGCTTTTCGTAGTGACATTTTATAATTTTTTATTGGCGCAAAAGTAACAATTAAATCAAAAAAAACGCTCCCTAGGGAGCGTTAATTATTTCGTAACAAAATGTTCTTTATTTCCTTCCGTTATATCTAACTGGTTTTGACCCTTCATAAAAAAAGCTAGAGATTGAATCGAACAATCCTTTGGTTTCCTTTTTAACCTCACCGGATTTAACACTTTCACTCTGAGTACTTTTTGCACGAGCCACATTTAGCTTAATCCTAATCTTTTCAAAATCCTTCATTCTATTATCAACATCGGACTTCACATCTCTAAATTTCAATACTTTAGCCATAACGTTTCATATTAAATTAAAAATTACTTGATTTTCACATTTACTTACAATAATACGCAAAAAAAAATTATTTGTTAAATAAATTAACGAGATAATACATGAAAAAGTTATATTTTTTTAATTAAATTAGCTTAATCAATTATTTTTTAACAACTCCCCAAACATCCTCACTATGAATGAAATCACAATTATCCTAAATGAGTTTTTAATTCAGACGAAATCATCATCAGCCCTAATATCAGGTGCAAAAGGGAAATTAATAACCTCCCTGCACTTAGATTATAGCGATAGTGTTGCTGCAATGAGCGATGCTATCTTATCTATGAGCGACAAATTCCTAACCGACTTAGCTAAGGGGTCTTTAAAACAATTATACCTTAAAACTACCGATGGTGGCGTCGTAGTAATGAATAAAATAAACAATTCTCACAGTGTTATTGTTTTCTCTAATGACGGGAGCAACCTTGGATTGTTTTTACGAAATATTGATGAATTGGCTACTAAACTTAGCAGCATCAGCCTTTTAAAATAATTAATAACCAATAAACCCCAAAAATTATGAGCAATGACTTCTTAAATGTGTTTTTAAATGAAATGAAAACCAACGTAAACGGATTTATAGCTGTAGCTGTAACTGAAATTGAATCAGGATTAAGTTTTGGAAACTTAACAATTGACCCAGGTTTTGACCCTGAATTGGCTGCTGCTTATAATCTCGAAGTTGTAAAAGCAAAATTGAGTGCCGTAAAAGCTTTAAATCTAAACCAGGACATTGAAGATATTTTGATTACACTTTCTAATCAGATTCACATTATCGATATTTCTCCAAACAAAAAATTCATGATCTACCTTGCTGCAGATTCTACCAAAGCAAATTTAGGAATGACAAGAGCTGTTTTAAGAAAACACAAATTAGAGCTAGAGAAAAATCTCGCTTAAGCCCATTAATATTTAAATTAAGCTATTTACGGATAAGCCAAAATTAACTTTCAAGTCTTAACTTCTCCCTATTATTACAAAAAAAAAAAAAACGCTCCTTAAAGTAGGAGCGTTTTTAATTATATTTAAAAAATTATCGTTGCAAATTTTTAGCTTCAATACTCATAGTAGCATGAGGAACAATTTTTAATCTTTCTTTACCAATTAATTTTCCTGTTACTTTACACACACCGTATGTTTTATTCTCTACACGGAATAGCGCATTCTTTAAATCTCGAATAAACTTTTCTTGTCTGATAGCTAACTGTGAGTTTGCTTCTTTGGACATCGTTTCGCTTCCTTCTTCGAATGCTTTAAATGTTGGAGACGTATCATCTGTACCATTATTTAAATCATTCATATAAGCACTTTTAATCAAGTCTAAATCAGCTTGCGCTTTTTGTATTTTACCCAAAATGATCTCTTTAAATTCCGCTAGATCAGCGTCAGAGTATCTTGTAATTTCATCTACCATCTTATATTTATTTTGAAATTAATATCATTGTTTTAATATCATCAAACTCAATTTCTATACCGCTTTCTAATTCGTCTAAGAAAATCAAGCTATCAGTTAATGTCTCAG
Organism: Flavobacterium sp. EDS; assembly: GCF_020991525.1. Classification (NCBI taxonomy): domain Bacteria; kingdom Pseudomonadati; phylum Bacteroidota; class Flavobacteriia; order Flavobacteriales; family Flavobacteriaceae; genus Flavobacterium; species Flavobacterium sp. EDS. The sequence goes on along the minus strand of NZ_JAJMOZ010000007.1, from coordinate 66,419 downwards.
ACTTAATATAGTCTTCATTTTTAAGAATAGCATTTTCTAATATACCACTTCTTTTTATTTGTACCTTTATTTTATCAGTTACTTCAAATCCAGAATCTTTACGAATATTTTGAATTCTATTAACCAATTCCCTTGCGATACCCTCATTTTTCAATTCTTCCGTGATTGTAATATCAAGCGCAACTGTTATTCCGTTTGAATTTGCAACCAACCATCCTTCGATATCTTGCGACGTTATTTCGACATCTTCTAATGATAAAGTTACACTTTTTCCTGCAATAACAATATCCAATGAACCCTCCTTGTCTAACTGACTGATTTGTTGCGCAGTAAAAGACTGTATCTCTTTGGAAATCAACCCCATATCCTTTCCGAAACGTGGCCCCAATGCCTTAAAATTAGGCTTAATTTGTTTTACCAAAACCCCTGAAGCATCATCTAAAAGAACGATTTCTTTCACGTTAACCTCAGCCTTAACAAGCTCAGAAACTGCCTCAATTTCACTACGTTGATTATCGTCAAGTACTGGAATCATTACCTTTTGCAATGGCTGGCGTACCTTAATCATCTCCTTCTTACGAAGTGACAATACAAGTGATGAGATCGTTTGTGCTTTCTGCATTTTGCTCTCTAACGTTTTATTAACAAAGTTTTCAACGTATTTTGGGAACTCCGCCAAATGTACACTATCGTAATTTTCTGACTGTGCCGAAGTTGTTAAATCTCTGTAAAGCTTGTCCATAAAGAACGGAGCTATTGGAGCACTTAATTTACTTATGGCCAACAAACAAGTATAAAGTGTTTGATATGCCGCTATTTTATCATGCGCATACTCCCCTTTCCAGAAACGACGGCGACACAAACGAACATACCAGTTACTTAAATTCTCCTGTACAAAGTCTGATATTGCACGAGCTGCTTTTGTTGGCTCATAATCGGCATAAAAAGTATCAACTTCTTTGATAAGCGAATTCAACTCAGAAATAATCCATTGATCAATTTCTGGTCTTTCGTTTAACGGGATTTCTGCCTCAGCATATTTAAATCCATCAATGTTTGCATACAACGAAAAGAATGAATAGGTATTGTATAATGTTCCGAAGAATTTACGACGAACCTCAGCAATTCCCTCAAGGTCAAATTTCAAGTTATCCCAAGGATTTGCATTCATAATCATATACCATCGCGTGGCATCTGGACCGTATTCTGCAATGGTTTTAAACGGGTCAATAGTATTTCCTTTACTCTTAGACATTTTTATTCCATTTTTATCTAAAACCAAACCATTTGAAACCACATTTTTATAAGCTACTTTATCAAAAACCAAAGTTCCGATTGCATGAAGCGTATAAAACCATCCACGAGTCTGATCGACACCTTCTGCAATAAAATCAGCAGGAAAATCTTTATTCTCGTCAATTTTATCTTTATTCTCAAAAGGATAATGCCATTGTGCATAAGGCATTGCTCCAGAATCAAACCAAACATCTATTAAATCGCTTTCACGTTTCATTGGCTGGCCTGAAGCCGAAACTAAAGTTATTTGATCGACTACATTTTTATGCAAATCGATTAAATCATAATTAGATTCAGACATATTACCGATTTCAAAATCTTTAAAAGGATTTTCTGTTTGAAAACCTGCTTCGATAGATTTCTCAATCGCATTATACAATTCTTCGACAGAACCAATAAGAATTTCTTCTTTTTTATCTTCTGTTCTCCAAATCGGCAACGGAATACCCCAATATCTAGAACGAGATAAATTCCAGTCGTTGGCATTTTTAAGCCAATTTCCAAAACGTCCTTCACCAGTAGACTTAGGCTTCCAATTGATAGTTTCATTCAGGTCGAACATTCTATCTTTTACATCGGTTACTTTAATGAACCAAGAGTCTAGTGGATAATATAATAACGGCTCATCAGTTCTCCAACTGTGTGGATAACTGTGTACATATTTTTCTACCTTAAAGGCTTTATTCTCTTCTTTTAATCGAATAGCGATCTCAACATCTACAGAACGCTCTGGCGCCTGACCCGCATCATAATATTCGTTTTTCACATATTTACCAGCAAGTTCTCCTAAATGCGAAGTAAACTTTCCTTGTAAATCTACCAAAGGAACTGCAGTTCCAGTTTCGTCAAGAACCAACATTGGCGGTACTTCAGGTTTAGCTTCTTTTGCTACCTTAGCATCATCAGCACCAAAAGTTGGAGCGGTATGTACAATTCCTGTTCCGTCTTCGGTAGTTACAAAATCCCCTGAAATTACTCTAAATGCATTTTCAGCATTTTGATATGGCAATACGTAAGGTAATAATTGTTCGTAACGGATTTCAACTAAATCAATTCCTTTCGCTTCCGCTAAAATTTTATATGGAAGTTTTTTGTCTCCTTCTTTTACATTGTCAAAATCTGCATCCTCTTCACTAACAAAAAATCCTTTTCCAAATTGTTTTCCAACTAAGTTCTTAGCCAAAACAACATTGATTGGCTCAAAAGTATATTGATTGAAAGTTTTTACTAAAACATAATCGATTTTTGGCCCAACTGTTAAAGCTGTATTTGATGGTAATGTCCAAGGTGTTGTCGTCCATGCTAAGATGTGGATATCTCCAAAACCTTGTAAAAACGAAGGCAATGTTTCTGGCAATGTCTTAAACTGTGCTACAATTGTAGTATCTGTAACATCTCTATAAGCTCCTGGCTGATTTACTTCGTGAGAAGACAATCCTGTTCCTGCTTTTGGAGAATAAGGCTGAATTGTGTATCCTTTGTATAACAATCCTTTATCATAGATTTGTTTCAAAAGCCACCAAACAGACTCCATATATTTTGGTTTATAAGTTACATATGGATCTTCCATATCTACCCAATATCCCATTTTTTCGGTCAAGTCATTCCATACATCTGTATAACGCATTACGGTTTTTTTACACGCCTCGTTATATTCTTCAATAGAAATTGTTTTCCCAATATCTTCTTTAGTAATACCTAATTCTTTCTCAGTACCTAATTCTACAGGTAATCCATGAGTATCCCATCCAGCCTTACGTTTTACCTGAAATCCTTTTTGAGTTTTATATCTGCAAAAAATATCTTTAATAGCACGTGCCATTACGTGGTGAATTCCTGGCAATCCGTTTGCCGAAGGCGGGCCTTCGAAAAATACGAAAGGCACAGCACCTTCGCGAGTTGTTACACTCTTTTCAAATATATTTTCTTTCTTCCAAAAATCAAGTACTTCAGACGCTACAGTTGGTAAGTCAAGTCCTTTGTATTCAGTAAATTTTGTGCTCATTTTGTCCTTTTCTTAAATCGAAGTGCGAAAGTAAGGAATTTTGATTTTTTTAGCCATCAATTCACTAATTAAATTTGTTAATACATTTATAATTCCACTTTTATCAAAAATAATTATTGATTTAAACTAAAATATTTTTCCGAAAATTAAAAATCACAAGACTTCAATCTTCAGAAAAATTTTTATCATTATAGAAGATTAAAAACCTCAATATTTTATAAAAATTACAGCGCAATATATAAAAATAGAAATGGGTTTTTAAGAGAATATTTCTTTCAAAACTTCTAGTGATTTAGGCCTCTTAAAACCATCTAAATGAAAACTATAATAATCTATCAAAATCTTTAAAAGCAATTGTCTTTCAATGACATGAAATACTTTTTGATCGTTATCAAACTTTAGCTCTATAAGCTTCTTAAACAGTGTTGTTTCATGGTTTGTCAACGCACTCAGCCCATGAAAAAGAGTAAACACACCTTCATTCATTTCAAAAAACGGCAAATCAACATCCGAAACATCGGGATAAAAGCCTAAATATTTAGTAGTTTCCAACATCAGAATCAAATGAAAATTGGTTATTTCATCATGCTGATCAAGCCAAAACAATGCTGTTTCTAAAAAAATAAAAAGGGATTCATTTTTTTCCTCTTCTTGAATAGAATAGTGTAAAATCTCCGACACAAACATTACGATCGTACTTTTGACAATATCAGTATGTATGGTTTGAAAAGGTGTTCCTATTTTTATTTCTTTAAAATTTTCTAATGTGCCTTTATTTTTATGTACAGCCTCAATCTCAAGAATTGTTAGTGGCTGAAAATAGGCGATTTTTTGGCTAGATTTTCGAGTAGAAAAAGCATCTCTAACAAAATAAGTTTTCAATCCATGAGAAAGCGTAAAACACTTAGCAATCAAGCTTTTTTCCTGAAATTTTATTGCCGAGATAACAATTGCTTTAGTTTTTACTTGCAAAATTTGATAATTAGATTTTTAGAGTTGTTCAGAGTTTTTAAATTTCTGAGAGTGAATACTGGCGCTGAATGCTAATGATTATCTTATAATCATTATTTTTTTTACTTTAGTTTCACCACCATCTTCTGCCGAAACAATAATTATATATACTCCAGAAGCTACTTTGTATTTTCCAAAAGCAGTTGTATCCCACTCGATTGTTCCCCCTTCGGAGGTTGTTTCATATACTAAATTACCTTCGATATCAGTAATTTTAATATTGGCTTTATCTAGTAATCCAGCAATTTTTACTGTTCCAAAAAACTCTGGACGTACAGGATTTGGATATACATACACATTATTCAAATTTTCATTGGCTTGGGTTGCAATTCCTTTATAAGAAATCATTCCTTTATTTGTTGCAATATACACCTCTCCTGTAGTACTATTTATCCCAATGTCATTAATTTGATTGCTTGGCAAAGGCGAATTATTTATAGTAAAATGATACTTTGTCTCTTGTCCATTTGGCGAAACTAAAAATACTCCAGAATCAGCGGTGCCTATCCATTTATTATTAGCCCCATCAACAACAATTGCAGTAATAAATTGCTCATAAAGTAATTCCTGAGCCAAACCATCATCCATAATAATTATCGGATTGGCTTTTAATTGATTTTCTGTACGAAAGTTATTTACATTACTCAAAACACGAAGCCCCCTTGTTGTACCGATCCAAAGCTGATCTTTAGCATCTACTGCAACTACTCTTGCATCTGGGGCTGGCAAATTACCTGTATCTAAACCTTGTGTAATTTTCTTAACTGTATTTGTACTTTCGTTAAAACCAATTACACCATCTTTATTTGTTCCAATCCATTTTGTACTGTTTTTATCAATAGCCATACTCCCAAAGCTTGTATCTTCTGCTTTAATAAGTGCAGTACTGATAGGAAAAGTTTGCCATTGTCCATTGGTTCTTAAAACCTTCAATCCGTTTTTAATCAAACTATTGGTTACCCATAAATTCCCTAATTTATCAAACGCAGTTCCATTTATTCTAACATCTATATAACCAGGTCCAAGAAATGTAAGGGTCTCCAATCCACTATTCGATTGATTGTATAAAACTGAGGGGATATCATTTTCTATTTTTAATAATCCCGAAAAAAATGAACTTGCATACACTTGATTCTCATTATTAGGATTAACAATAACCCTTGTCATTGATTTAGCCTGAAGCACTTTTTCGTATGGAATATTCAGCCATCCAGTAGTATTGAATTTACTAATTCCATAACTATCTAAAGGATATGGATTATAAGACGAATTATAATTTCCATAAACTGCCCAAAGAACAGTTGGCGTAACATTAATAGCAAAGATATCATTTCGTGATGGCCCCATTGGCATGGTGTTTTCAAAAAACGATGCTCCAGAAAGTGCAGAAACAAAAAGTCCATTTTCATCTGTACCAATGTATATATCATCTCCTACAGCAGTTGCACAAGTAAAACTTAACGTTGTTTTTGCAACATCACTATTATTTATTTGACGCAATAAAACCATTTGATTATTGTATACGTAAACTGTATTTGCAGTGGTTATAAACAAATTATGATTTTTAACTCTCATATCTCTCACTGGTAATGGAAGCGATATAAAACCAATAAAAGTACCCGAAACTGAATCATAACTATTAACTCGTCCCAAAGTATTAATTGCAATAAGTTTTGTATCGTTTGCTTCAATACTTGACCAATTACCTCCTGTAACAACAGCCCATTGGCTGTAATCAACTAAATTAGCATTTGTAACACTGCCTTTCCTAATACCACTATTAGTAGCAGCGTAAATAAATCCATTATAGATTGTAGCTTGTCTCACATTAATCTGCACTCCATTATCTCCAATAAAATAAGTGTCTCCAAATTGCAATGTTTTTAAATTAAACTGAACAATTCCAAAATCACACGAAACATAAACCATCCCATCATGTTCAACAAAATGATTGATTTTTTTAAGATTAGCAGGAAGTTGTTTATTAATGATATCAACCACTTTTAAGATACTCCCATCAGCTTCATTGACAACTGTCATCAATCCATTTTCATATCCAATAAGTGTTTTACGAAATAACTCACTATGATATAAAGATGAAATTGTTTGTCCCGAAAGACCATCTACAGTATTTATAGTCTTAATAATATTTGTCGCAGTATTTTTAGAGAACAATGCGTTATCTGTAGCTGCATAAATTGCTACAGGTGAATCTGAGATATCTTTAATATGATTATAAGAAAAATACCCTTGCCATAAGAGTTTATTTTGTGCAAAACCTGATTGCATTAGCAACAAAACCAAAACGTAAAGAAACTTTTTTTCCATTATTTACACCTATAGTTGGTATCACAAATATAACACAAACGATAGTATTTGGATTTCAATATGGTATAAATAAAAAATGCCTCCTATTCGAAACTCGAATGGAGGCATTTTTATTTATTTAAAAAACTACACTACTCCTTGAGCAAGCATAGCGTCTGCTACTTTTACAAATCCAGCGATATTAGCACCTTTTACATAATTTACGTAACCATCTTCACCAACACCGTATTTCTTACATTGGTTATGAATTCCTACCATTATATCTTTTAGTCTAAGATCTACTTCTTCACTAGTCCAGTTCAAACGAATTGAGTTTTGCGTCATCTCTAATCCAGATGCAGCAACTCCACCAGCATTAGCTGCTTTTCCAGGTGCAAAAAGAACTTTCTTACTTACAAATTGTTTTATTGCTTCAAGTGTGCATGGCATATTCGCGGCTTCTGTAACACATAAAACTCCATTTGCAATTAAATTCTTAGCATCTTCTTCGTTTAATTCATTTTGAGTAGCACAAGGAATAGCAATATCAACTTTTACTTCCCAAGGGCTTTTTCCTTTATGGAATTGAGCATTTGGATATTTCTTAACATACATTTCTGCTCTGTTATTTCCACTAGCTCTCATTTCAACCATATGTTCGATTTTCTCTCCAGAAATTCCTTCTTCATCATAAATGTATCCATCAGGTCCAGAAATTGTGACCAACTTTCCTCCTAATTCATTTATTTTCAAAGCCACCCCCCAAGCAACGTTTCCGAAACCTGAAATTGCAACTCTTTTTCCTTTGATCTCATGCCCGATAGTACGTAACATTTGATCTGTAAAATATACAACTCCGTATCCAGTAGCTTCTGGTCTAATTAATGAACCACCGTAAGCAATTCCTTTACCAGTTAAAACTCCTGTAAACTCATTTTTGATTCTTTTGTATTGACCAAATAAGTATCCAATTTCTCTAGCTCCTACACCGATATCTCCTGCAGGAACGTCTAGATCTGGTCCGATATGACGACATAATTCAGTCATAAAAGATTGACAAAAACGCATAATCTCACCGTCAGATTTTCCTTCAGGATCAAAATCAGCACCACCTTTTCCGCCTCCCATAGGAAGTGTTGTCAAACTGTTTTTGAAAACTTGTTCAAAAGCTAAAAACTTTAAAACTGATAAATTTACTGTATGGTGAAATCTAATTCCACCTTTATATGGTCCGATTGCTGAATTCATCTGAATTCTAAATCCTCTATTAACTATAATTTCTCCTTTATCGTCAACCCATGGCACTCTAAAAATAATAGAACGTTCTGGCTCTGCAATTCTAAGAAGTAAATTCTTCCCATCGTATTTTTTTTGTTCAGCAATGAATGGAATTACTGTCTCAGCAAATTCTCTAACTGCTTGAATGAATTCAGGTTCGTTTGGATTTTTTGACTCTACAAGAGCCATAAATTCATTTATTTTTTGTTTCATTTTATAAAAAATTATCAAATAAATTAATCTTAATTATTTACTCAACCAAACAACAAAAAATTCACATAAAAGTTCTCTTTTGTTATTTTCCACAAATATACATCTAATAAAGAAATTGGGCTTAAAATTTCACAAATTATAAGTAGAATTGTATTATTAACACCTATTTTTTAAAATACATCTTTTTAACGCAATGACTTACACGAAAACGTTATAGTATTAAAGCAAAAAAGACACACTCCTTACTAATTATATTTTTTCAAAATTTCATAATTTCATAGAGATATTTATATCTTTGTTAGTATAAGAAAATTAAACCAGATGTTAAGAAACACAATAATATCATCATTAATTTTGTTTATTTTCTCTTACAACTCAATAGCACAATCTAGATTAGCACATGAAATCGGTATTATTGCTGGCCCTATTTCATTTAAATCAGATTATGGACAAAGAGATGACTACTCAACTAATGTTGGGAACACTGGTTTCGGTATTGGTCTTGTTCATTTTCTAAACTTTTCATACAACTCTAGGCGTGAAAATTATTTCAATGAACACTTTAAAGTTCGTTCTGAAATTTCATTCAACAAAACTGATTTAGAACATTTTGGAATAACCGTAGATGGTAACTCTAACGACATAGGCGTTATACAACTTAAAGCTATGCGTGGAAGATCAACTTTGGCTAATTTGGGTTTTCAATTAGAATACTCTCCATTCATGAAAATACATGATTTTAAAAATACCCTTGGAGGATTTAGTCCCTACATAAGTGCAGGTGCTCAATTTAGTTATTACAACTCAAAAGTAAGTTCAACATTAGGCCCTTTAGGGAATACTTCAACTACTTTTTACAAATACCTTACTCCTTCTGATGGACATCAATACGGATTTTCTAGTCAAAGTGGCACTGTTCTGTCTGTTACTTATGGGGCTGGAGTACACTATAAATTAGCTCCTTTACATGATTTATTATTCGAGGCAAGATTCCAATATTTCAACTCCGATTGGATTGACGGATTAAATCCTAACAAGAATATTTACAAAGAAAACAAATCCAACGACAATCAGATTTGGTTTAATTTTGGATATGTATATTATCTGGATTTTTAAACTCGCTATATAAAACAAAACCCCAAACATTTATTAAATGCTTGAGGTTTTATATTTGTAAACAATTTTTATTATTCTAAAGCTTGCTTTAAATCAGCAATTAAATCTTCTGCATCCTCGATACCAACACTTAATCGAACTAAATCATCTGTGATTCCAACTTCTGCTCTCTTATCTGCAGGAATTGAAGCATGAGTCATTAAAGCAGGATGATTTGCCAAAGATTCTACTCCACCTAAAGATTCTGCCAGAGTAAACACTTTCAATTTTTCTAAGAAAGTAATTGAATCTTCTTTTTTACCAGAAACAAAAGTAAATGAAACCATTCCTCCGAAAGCTTTCATCTGTTTTTTGGCAATTTCATGAAATGGATGGCTCGGTAAACCTGGATAATAAACTGTTGCTATTTTAGGATGATTACTTAAAAATTCAACTACTTTTTCTCCATTCTCACAGTGTCTTTGCACACGTAAATGAAGTGTTTTAATACCTCTCAAAACCAAGAAACTATCCATTGGCCCTAGAGTTGCACCTGTAGCAAATTGTTGAAAATGTAATTGGTCCCCCAAAGCTTCATCTTTTACAATTAAAGCTCCTGCAATAACATCTGAATGTCCTCCTAAATATTTAGTTGCAGAATGCATTACAATATCTGCTCCTAAATCAAGAGGCTTTTGTAAGTAAGGTGTTGCAAAGGTATTATCCACTGCAAATAATATTTTTTTATCCTTAGTGATTTTAGCTATTTCTTCAATGTCTGCTAATTTCATTAATGGATTTGTTGGTGTTTCTACCCAAACCAACTTTGTATTTTCGTTTATTAAAGATTTAAATTTTGCAATATCATTCATATCCACAAAATGGAATTTTATTCCTGAATCTTTATAAATACGAGTAAACATACGATATGTTCCACCATATAAATCGTCCATAGCAATAATTTCATCACCTGCCTTAAAAGAACGCAAAATACAATCTGTGGCCGCTAATCCAGATGAAAAAGCTAATCCACGTGTTCCGTTTTCAATACTTGCCAATGCATTCTCAAGAGCAGATCTAGTAGGATTCGATGCTCTACTATATTCATAATCTCCTAGAGGTTGCCCTGGACTTGTTTGAATAAATGTCGATGTTTGATACACTGGAGGCATTACTGCTCCTGTACTTGGGTCATGATGTTGCCCACCATGTATAACTTTTGTATTGAATTTCATATCTTTATATTTTTTTAACACTAAAATGTTCTACAAATTTACCCTTTAATTTATTTTAATCAAGTTACAAGTTGATACCTTTGTAATTAATTAACATTTTCAAGATGAAACATTACACCTTTTTACTCGTAACCCTTTTTATTTTATCAAGTTGTACTAGAGAACTTTCGTTCAAAGAACAAACATTTGAAAAGAAGTCAAGTTTGCCTTGTAAAAGCAATTGTCCACAAATTAGTATAAAAATCCCAATTGCTCAAAATGCTCCAATTGTAGCAGATAGCATTAATAAAAAAGTTTTTTCTATTTTAAAAGAAATCGTTTATTTTGGAGAAAAACCTTTTGAATCAACAGATTACAATGAACTAACAACTTCCTTTATTGGTTCTTATGAAGAAATGCGTAAAAAATTCCCTGATGATACATTCGGCTGGGAAGCCAAAATCGAAGGTAATATAGAGTACCAGTCAGATAGCATTTTAAATATAAAAATAAACCATTACACCTTTACTGGTGGCGCTCACGGCTATCAAGGATATCGTTCTTTATTGTTTAATCCTAAAACTGGAAAAACAATTACAAACAATCAATTATTTAAAAGCGAAAAAGACTTTAAGGCTTTCGCCGAAAAAGAATTCAGAAACAAATATAAAATTCCTGCCACTGGAAGTATCAATGCAACGGGTTTAATGTTTGAGAATGAAAAATTTAATCTGCCTTTGAATATTTTTTATACAAAAGAAGGATTACTACTTTATTATAACTCCTATGAAGTTGCTTCATATGCCGATGGCCCAAAAGAATTAGTACTACCTTATGAAAAGGTAAATGACTATTTAGTTTTTAAATAATTCTTGTTTGAATTTTAAAATTAAGTCTCTATAAGTTAGACGCACTACGGCGCGTCTCTACGGAAAATTTCACTAGATGCCATTTGTAGGATTTTGCAAAAAACTTCAGACGCACTGCAGTGCGTCTCTACAGAAAATCTTTGCGAAACAAACTTACTAATTCTCATCTACAAAAAATTAGATACATTGCGGTGCGTATCCACAGAAACCTTTGAACCTTTGCCTCTTAGAACCTCAGTACCTTTATTGAACATCATATTTCATCTTTCGCAAAATTCGTAAAGCTTCCTTAAAGGATAAATAAACTTGAGTAAACGGTTTTAAAAGAAGCTTAGCATCAATTAATTTTTGCTTAGCATCTTCAAAACCATTAAGATAGCAGATCATAAAAGTAGAAGGTAAGTTCTCTAAATCTATCATTTCCCGATTAGATAAAACAAGTCCTTTTTGTAATTTAGCCAGTAAAGCAATATTGGAATTATATATATGAAATAGCATTTTTCTATTAAACTCTGGGGGTTGAAAAAGTATTTCCCTATCAATTTTATAGTAACCATTATCAAAAAAATGAATTGTTTGCTTTTCTAACGGATAATAACTTGTTTTGTCATTTAGTCCTAGTGGGACATATTCCAAAATAGTAAAACTATCTTCATCATAAGTAATCGTAACCACATCCTGAGCCGAATAAAACAACTTAATTTGCTCATTTATTAGTTCAATATCAACCCGAGATAAAAATGTTTTGTCACGAGACTTATTCGGGACTCCTGCCCAACAAATCACAAATAACTCCTTAAAAACTTTATATTTTGGCGACATATCCTTATGTCTAAAATTCATAAAATCAATTACACCATCTAGTGTATATTCTATACTATTACGTGAATTATTTTCGATCCCGATTACAGTTTCGGTATTCTGATAATTTTTCTCAACTTCTCTTTCTTCAACTGGAACCGAATTACTTCCTCGCCTAATAAAAACACTATTGGCAATAATAGTGTGAATTCCTTTTTTGAAATATGATATTTTACTTTTGGGTTTAATTGTAACCAATCCTATCACTTTATCTTTTGGAAGATTAGGAAAAGGCACATTTTCATATTGAATTTTTGGTGGATTTTCAAGAAAAGCATTGACCAGATTCTGAATTCGACTATCGTCAAAAAAATCATCACCTACAATCTCATTGTCCTGATCCTCAACCCCTACAACTATATAAGAATTATTAGTTGGGTTAGAATTAGATAACGCACAAATATGTTTTAAAAACTTTGCCTTCCCTTCACGAGAATGTAAATTTAATTGCCTTTTTTTATCATAAAAACTACTCTCATCATTATGTGCGAGTAGATTTTTTATTAAAAGACGTTTATTGATCATTATTTTTAGACTTCTTAGATTGTTAGAATTTTAGACTTCTTAGACTGTCGGACTTTTGAATCTTTAACTTCTTAGATTACTTGGATTGCATAAACTTCAAATCTAAGAAGTCTAAGTTAGTCTAAAAATCTAAGCTAGTCCCTTTTTACTATCGTTGATGAAGCTTGAGCCGTACTCATAACAACTAAATCCGCAATATTTACATGATAAGGTCTTGAAACCACAAAATGAATAATATCAGCAATATCTTCTGCTTGTAAAGGAGCAAACCCTTTATAAACATTTGAAGCCCTATCTGCATCTCCTTTAAAACGCACTTCGCTAAATTCAGTCTCAACCATACCTGGATGAATTGCGCCTACTCTAATTCCGAATGGATTTAGATCTATTCGCATTCCTTGACTAATCGCATCAACAGCATGTTTTGTACCACAATACACATTCCCATTAGGATACACTTCTTTGGCTGCAGTTGAACCAATATTAATAATATGCCCCGATTTCCTTTCAGTCATTTGCGGTATAATTGCTTTAGAAACATACAAAAGTCCTTTTACATTTATATCAATCATAGCATCCCAATCGTCTAAATCACCTGTTTGAATTGGATCCAATCCGTGCGCATTTCCCGCATTATTGATAAGAATATCGATAACAGAAAATGATTCTGGCAAGGAACCAATAGATTCTGAAACAGCTTTTTTATCACGAACATCAAATGCTAATATATGTACTTCAGTATATCCCGAAAGCTCTTTTTCTAATTCCTTCAATCGATCAATACGTCGTCCGCAAAGCACCACTTTGTAGTTGTTTTTTGCCATTAATTGTGCTGTGGCTTTACCTATACCACTTGTGGCTCCAGTAATTAAAACTGTTTTTTTCATTCTTGTTTTTATTTTATTGCCACAGATCAAAAGACTAAAATTATTTCTTATAATCTGTGGCAAATGTTTTTTTAATCGATTTAGCCGAATACTAAAAATTAAGGTACATCATCTCCCATACTTTCTGTCCAAATAGCAAACCAATCTTCTTTTTCTAATTGTAATTCCACTGCTTTCATCAACGCTTGAATTCTGGCCACATTTACTGTTCCAGCAATAGGAATCGCTTTTGCAGGATGGCTTAAAATCCAACTTAATAAAATAGTATCTGAACCTAAACTATATTTAGAAACCAATGTTGCTAATAACTTCTTTAATCTTCGTGTTTTTTTATTGTCTTCTCTAAAAATAGTACCTAATGGATTCCAAGACATTGGACGAATTCCATGCATTTGCATATAATCAAAACTACCATCTACCATCGGCTCGTAATTTGTAGCCGAAAATTGTACTTGATTATAACTAACATCAATTTTTTGACGGATTAATTCAGTCTGTGAAGTTGTAAAATTTGACAAACCAAAATCAACAATTTTACCTTCTGTTCTAAGCTTTTCAACAGCTTCTGCAATTTCATCAGCTTGCATTAAGGGGCTAGGTCTATGCAATAAAAAAACATCTAAATAATCCGTTTTTAGGTTCTTTAAAGAATTTTCTACAGACCAAATGATGTATTCTTTCGAATAGTCGTAATGCTTAATTGTATTTTTTCTGTTTTCGGCAATCATTTGAATTCCACACTTAGAAATCAGTTGTAATTTCTCTCTTGAAATTTTACTTCCTGCGAATGCTTTTCCAAAGTCTGCTTCAGTGGTATACGAACCATAAATATCTGCAAGATCAAAAGTGCTTATTTTATTCTCTAAACATATTTGGATAAGATTTTCCATTTCGTTGGGAGTTAGATTTTTATCCCAAACTCCCCAATTCATAGTGCCCACAATTATAGGCGATAATAGTGTTTTGCTCATGGTAATATAACATTATTTGTAGTAATAAATCTTGCTTTGTAAAGCATAATCATCAAAGTTCTTAAAAATATAAAAATAGATTCACAATTCATCCTTAAAATTAGATCTTTGCCCGAAGTTTTAACCATTCTTTAACATCTTACTTCTCAAAAAATATTCAATTTGCACTCTCAAAAGTAAGGCATTAAATTCAAGGTTTTAAAAATATTTATATGGAAGAAAATACAACGACTTTAGACATTAGAGCGATCAATGAAAAAATTGAAAGAGAAAGTGCTTTTATAGACCTTCTCACAATGGAAATGAACAAAGTTATTGTGGGTCAGAAACATATGGTCGAACGTTTGTTAATCGGGCTTCTTGGTCAAGGCCATATTTTGTTAGAAGGAGTACCTGGATTAGCAAAGACTCTTGCGATAAATACGCTGTCACAAGCAGTGCAAGGTTCATTCAGCCGTATTCAATTTACACCTGACTTATTACCTGCCGATGTTGTTGGTACAATGATTTACAACATTAAGCAAAATGAATTTTCTATAAAAAAAGGACCAATTTTCGCTAATTTCGTTCTTGCCGATGAAATTAACCGTGCTCCAGCCAAAGTACAATCAGCACTTTTGGAGGCGATGCAAGAAAAGCAAGTAACTATTGGTGACACTACTTTTAAACTAGATCGTCCGTTTTTAGTACTAGCAACTCAAAACCCTGTTGAACAAGAAGGAACATACCAGCTTCCAGAAGCGCAAGTCGATCGTTTTATGCTTAAAACGGTAATTGATTATCCTAAAATGGATGAAGAACGTTTAGTAATTCGCCAGAATCTAAAAGGAAGTTACGAAAAGGTAAATGCTGTTGTTTCTGTAGATCAAATTTTACGTGCACAAGAAGCTGTTCGTGAAGTTTATATGGACGAAAAAATAGAGAAATACATTCTAGATATTATTTTCGCAACACGTTACCCTGAAAAATATAAATTAGCCGACTTAAAACCACTTATCAGTTTTGGAGCATCTCCACGTGGAAGTATCAACTTAGCCAATGCCGCTAAATGTTACGCTTTTATTAAACGTCGTGGCTATGTAATACCAGAAGATGTTCGTGCAGTTGTACATGATGTATTACGCCATAGAGTAGGTATTACTTACGAAGCAGAAGCAGAAAACATAACTTCCGTTGACATCATCAATAAAATTGTAAACGAAATTGAAGTACCTTAAAATTTGTTTAATGTTTCAAGTTTCATGTTGGGATAACTAACATGAAACTTGAAACTTTTAAACTTTAAACAAATAAAATGGATACAAAAGACCTCTTAAAAAAAGTACGTAAAATAGAAATAAAAACCAAAAGATTGAGTAATCATATCTTTTCGGGAGAATACCATTCTTCATTCAAAGGACGAGGAATGACTTTTAGCGAAGTGCGTCAATATCAATATGGTGATGACATTCGTGCTATTGATTGGAATGTAACAGCACGTTATAATGAGGCCCATGTAAAGGTTTTTGAAGAAGAACGCGAACTTACCATGGTGCTTATGGTGGACATTTCGGGTTCTGAAAATTTCGGTTCAAAAAGTCAATTTAAGAAAGATATCGTAACCGAAATTGCCGCAACAATGGCTTTCTCAGCAACACAGAATAATGACAAAATAGGATTGATTTTATTTTCGGATATAATCGAATTATATATTCCACCTAAAAAAGGAAGATCTCATGTATTACGTATCATTCGTGAATTAATCGAATTTGAACCTAAAAGTAATAAAACTGATGTCGCTCAAGCATTAAAGTTTTTATCAGGAACACAAAAAAAGAAAGCTATCGTTTTTGTAATCTCCGATTTCATGTCAGATGATTATGAGCATACATTGAAAATTGCTTCTAAAAAACATGATATTACAGGCATTCGAGTATATGACATTCGAGAAGAAAAGATACCAAATATCGGAATGGTTTCTATGCTTGATGCCGAAACTGGCAAAACACAATTAATCAATACAGGCTCAAAAACAATACGCGCAAACTATGAAAAACATTATCATAGTAAAGTGAATTATTTTAAAGAAACGTTCAGCAAATCGGGGGCTGGTGTTGTAAACACCCGTGTCGATGAAAGTTATGTAACCAAATTATTAGGCTATTTTAAATCGAGATAAAGAAATTAGATTATTAGACTTCTTAGATTATTGGATTTAAACAAAATCTGAAGACATAAATTAAAAAATAAAATTCGCTTAAATATGTACCTTCAACGTCTTTTTAAGCATTCATTTTAGACTAAAATCTGAAATCATTAATCAAATGAAATTAAAACTTTACATATTTTTATTCTTACTATCCGCAACTGTTTTTGCACAACAAAAACAGATTGAGACTAGTATAGATACGACTAAAAATAAAATTGGAGCTGAATTTAAGCTAACCCTTAAAACTACGGTCGATTCTAAATCGAAAGTTGTTTTTCCTAAACTTAAAAACATTGGCGCACTTGAGGTAATTAAATCTTATCCTATTGATACTGTCAAAAAAGAAGACCGTTATGAACTGATTAAGAAATATGGTTTAACACAATTTGATTCTGGAAGATATACCATTCCAAGTATTCAAATTCTTATTGATAAAAAACCTTACCTATCCGATTCTATTCGAGTAGAAGTTGCCAATGTGAAAGTTGATACGTTGCAACAAAAAATGTATGATATTAAAGACATTACTAAAGTTGAAAATCAAATTGGTGATTGGTGGAAATATCTTTTGGCTCTTGTTTTAATTATAGGAATTGGTGTTTTGGTATATTGGTTTATCAAAAAAAGACAACAGAAAAAAATAGAAGAAGAAGTTTATAAAACTCCTATCGAAAAAGCAACTAGCTTGCTTAATACATTAGAGAAAAAAGAACTTTGGCAAAAAGGAGAAGTCAAAGCTTATTATAGTGAATTGACCGATATTGCTAGAAATTATATTGAGGAAGCCATAGAAATTCCTGCAATGGAAAGCACAACTTCTGAGTTAATACAAGGTATTAGAGCCGCTTCTTTAAAAAAGAAAATGACACTTACGCCAGAAACAGTTGAGAACCTTGAACGTGTACTGAAACAAGCCGATTTAGTTAAGTTTGCAAAATCTAAACCATTGGATTTTGAAATTACTGAAGACCGAAATAAAATTCAAAAAGTAATCCTTACTCTAGACAGCGCAATTCCTGTAGAAGTAGTTGTTGAAGAAGATACTTTATTAAACGAAGCTCAAAGACAAAAACAAATAAAACTTCAATTACTAAAAAAACGCAACAAACGTATTGCTTTATCTGTAGCTACCGTTTTATTCCTGATTATTATTGTTACTGGATATTTTATTGCCACTAAGGGATTTACTTATGTAAAAGATAATATCATCGGACATCCATCTAAAGAATTGTTAGAAGGAGAATGGGTAAAAAGTGATTATGGAAATCCAGGTATATTGATTGAAACTCCTAAGGTTTTAAAACGAATGGATTTAACCAAAACCTTACCTAAAGAAGGATTGGCTTTAATCAAAGAAATGCAATCTTTTGGATACGGAAGCTTGGTTGATAATTTCTCATTGATGATTTCAACTTTAAAATACAAACAAGAAACTCAAATTGATTTATCAAAATCATTAGAAGTTACCATCAAAACTATCGAAGCGCAAGGAGCTCGAAACATGATTGTAAAAGAAGAGGATTTTGAAACTAAAGAAGGAATTCGCGGAATTAAAGGATATGGAACTTTCTCAAGCATAGATGAAGGTAGCAAATCAAGTACTAAAATGTATTATGAAATTCTTTTATTTAGCCAAGAAGGCGGATTACAACAAATAATGATTTTTCACGAAGAAGGAGATACTTATGCTAATGATATTGCAGACCGTATATTAAACTCTGTGGAACTAAAAAAAGCAACTAATTAATGGATAAAATAACTTTTTTAAACCCTGAGTTTTTCTGGTTGTTTCTTTTGATTCCCATTGCAATTGCTTGGTTATTCTGGAAAAGAAATCAGCAATCAGCAACATTAAAAATGAGTTCATTACAAGGTTTTAAATCTTCAGAATCATTATTAGCGAAACTAAAGCCTTTTTTGGGTGTATTTCGAATTTTGGCATTAAGCTCATTAATAATTGCACTTGCAAGACCAAGAACTGTAGATGTAAGCAACAAAACGAAAACTACAAAAGGGATAGATATTGTAATGTCAATAGACGTTTCTGGAAGTATGCTTGCAAGAGATTTAAAACCAGATCGTATGCAAGCCCTTAAAAAGTTAGCAGCTGAATTTGTGAACGAAAGACCAAACGACAGAATTGGAATCGTTTTATATGCATCTGAAGCGTATACCAAAATACCTGTAACAAGCGATAAAGCAATTATCCTTGAAGCTATTAAAAGCATAAAATACGATAATGTTTTAGTTGACGGAACTGGAATAGGGATGGGATTAGCAACTGCCGTAAACAGACTTAAAGACAGCAAAGCCAAAAGTAAGGTAATTATATTAATGACCGATGGTGTTAATAATGCCGGATTTATAGAACCTGATACTGCAGCAGATATAGCGAAACAATACGGGATTAAAGTATATACAATTGGAATTGGAACTAACGGAATGGCCGAATTTCCATATGCAATTGCTCCAAATGGTCAGTTTTTATTCAGAATGATGAAAGTAGAAATTGATGAGCAAATGATGAAAACTATTGCAAACAAAACAGGAGGGAAATATTTTAGAGCTACAAGTAATGAGAAACTTGCCTCTATTTATAATGAAATTAATAAGCTGGAAACAACCGAAATCGAAGAACTAAAATTTTATGATTACGATGAAAAATTCCGCCCTTTTGTAATATTAGCGGGTTTATTGCTATTATTGGAAGTTGGATTACGAAATACTGTTTACAGAAGCTTTATATAATATTTCGGTATTCAGTTACAGCCACAGTAAATAACTGGAAGCTGAAACTAGAAACTGAAAACTAGAATTAGAAAATGGAATTAGACGAAAAAAAATATTTATACCTTCTTATACTGCTTCCCATTTTGGCTTGCATTTTCTTTTTCAATATGTATTGGAAAAGAAAAAAACAACGAGAATTTGGAGATTTGGAATTAGTAAAAAAACTAACCCCGGAGCATTCTGTTTTTAAACCATTTTTAAAGTTAGGAGTTATCCTTTTAGCTTTAGCAACATTGATTTTAGGATTGGTTAATCCTAAAATTGGGACAAAAATGGAAACTGTAAAACGAGAAGGAATCGATATTGTATTTGCAGTAGACGTCTCTAAGAGTATGCTTGCAGAGGATGTTGCTCCAAGTCGTTTAGAAAAAAGTAAACAACTGGTTTCTCAAATTGTTAACCAATTAGGAAATGACCGAATAGGAATTGTTGCCTATGCTGGAAGCGCTTTCCCTGTTTTACCAATTACAACTGATTATAGTGTTGCCAAAATGTTCTTGCAAAGCATGAGCCCAGATATGGTATCATCACAAGGAACATCTCTTGACGAAGCTATAAAACTATCAGCGACTTATTTTGATGAAAAAAGCAAGACGAGTAAGCTGCTAATTTTGATTTCTGATGGCGAAGATCATTCTGAAGGAGCCGAAGTGGCAGCTGAAGAAGCCAATAAGTTAGGAATGAAAATCATTACTATTGGTATCGGAACTGAGAAAGGAGCTACAATCCCATTGAAAAAGAATGGTGTTGTTGAAAGTTACCAAAGAGATAATAATAACGAAATAGTTATTACAAAATTAAATCAAGAAGGTTTAAAAGCTATTGCAAAAGCAACCAAAGGCGGTTATGTTTACGGTGGTAGCACCAAAGAAGTCTTAGATTATGTAAAAAATGCTTTAGACAATATCCAAAAAACAGAATTTGAAGCTACACAAATGGCCGATTTCCAATCTCAATTCCAGTGGTTTATTGGTATAGCTTTTGTTTTATTGTTCATTGATCTATTCTTATTAGAAAGAAAAACAAATTGGATAAAAGAGTTGAACTTATTTAACGAAAAAAAATAATTGTTTCAAGACAGTTAATATCTTTTGAAACAAAAAAACAAAAAAATTAGAATGAAAAATTTACTTCTATATATTTTATTAACGCTTTCTTTGACCATTTCGGCTCAAGAAAAGGATAAAGCGTTGCCAAAAGCTAATGAAGAATATAAACAGAATAAATTTGTAGATGCTGAAGCTAATTATAGAATTTCGCAATCTAAATTTCCAAATCGTACCGTTGCTCCTTACAACCTAGGAAATGCTATTTATAAGCAAAATCAAGCAATCGAAGCTAAATTTGCTTACGCAAAAGCCATAAAAAATGCCAAAACCCCCTCTCAGAAACACAAAGCTTATCATAACCTTGGTAATGTATTCATGAAAGAGAAAGACTATAGTCAAGCAGTTGAAGCCTATAAAAATGCGCTACGTAACAATCCTTCAGACGATGAAACACGCTACAACTATGCATTGGCAAAAAAAATGTTAAAAGAAAACCCTCCTAAAGAAGATAAAAACAAGGACAAAAATAAAGATAAGGACAAGGATAAAAAAGACGACAAAAAAGACGGCGATAAAGATAAAAAGGACGACAAAGGAGACAAGGACAAAGATAAAAAAGATGACAAGGGCGATCCTAATAAAGATAAAAAGGATGGAAAAGATGACAAAGGTGATCCAAAAAAAGAAGACAATAAAGGAGAACCAAAACCAGCACCTGGAGACATATCAAAAGAACGTTTACAAAATCTTTTAAATGCTGTAAATAACGAAGAAAAGAAAATTCAAGATAAAGTAAATGCTCAAAAAGTAAAAGGAGCTCCTAAAAAAACTGAAAAAGACTGGTAAAATAAAGTTGAATCGTTTAACTGTTAATTTGTTTATTTGATAGGCAACAAACAGTTAGACGATTAAGCAGTTAAACGATTTAAAAAAAACGATTAAACAGGTAATGAAAAGATATTTAATTCTATTACTATTAAGTTTCCAAGGGCTTATGGCTCAAGTACAATTTGAAGCCAGAGTAAGCAAAACTACGCTTGGTTTAAACGAAAGACTTCGAATTGACTTCATTATGAACGTTGATGGAGATAACTTTGTTCAGCCTTCATTTGATGGTTTTCGAATTGTTGCAGGTCCAAGCCAACAAATTAGTCAATCATGGGTAAACGGAAAAAGTTCATTCGAAAAAGTTTATTCTTATTTTTTATTACCAAACCAAAAAGGAAGCCTTGTTATAAGACAAGCTGCAATAGAATATAACGGTCAGATATACAAAACTTCACCAATAAAAATAAATGTTACTGCAGCCGTAGCACAAGAGAGAGATCCTAATGACCCACAACAAATATCAGCAGATGATAATTTATACCTAGTCGCAGACATCTCTAAAACGACTCCATATGTAAACGAACCAATTACTGTCGTTTATAAATTATATTTCAGTAACAATATTGGTATTTCTGGTTTCAAAGAAGTAAACAAACCAAAATACAATGATTTCTGGAGTCAGAACATCGATATAAAACAACTTGTTGCTGAAGAAGGTATGTTTAAAGGCGAAAGATATCGTTATGTTGTACTTAAAAAGGCAGTATTATATCCTCAAAAATCAGGGAAATTATCTATCGAACCTTTATCATTAGACATTGATGTACAATTGCCTACCAACCGAAGAAACATGTTTGGTCAGGTTATCATTACTGAAGGAAACAAACGTGTATCTGCAGGAACTAAAACAATTTATGCAAAAGCACTTCCTGAGACTAATAAACCAGAGGGCTTTTCAGGGGCCGTTGGTCGTTTTGATTTTAAAGTAACTCCATCTAAAACAATATTAAAAAACGGAGAAAGCTTAGAGTTAGTAGTTAGTGCTACTGGTAGTGGAAACATGAAATTATTTTCTTTACCAAAACCTGTGGTACCAAATGCTTTGGAAATATACGATCCTGTACATGATGAAAAAGTAAATACAAGTCTTAGCGGTATGACAGGAAAAATTTCTGACACTTACACCATTGTTCCACAATACAAGGGAGATTATGCAATAAAACCAATGCAATTCTCTTATTTTGATTTAAATACTGGAAGCTATAAAACGATTACTTCTCCAGAAATAATGGTAAATGTTCTCGATGGTCCAACTCCTGCTGACGCAAATGTAGCATCTGGCCCAACCGCAATAAACAAAGCTCCTGGCCACGATCAATTCAAATATATCAAACTAAAAAGCAATTTCACCTCAGTGGTAAAAGATGATTTCTACGGCTCTAAGTTATATTATACATTATTGTTTTTACCATTCTTGATTTTACCAATTATTATTTTGGCTAAAAAGAAAAAAGAAGCACTAGATAGCGATATCACTGGAAACAGAATTAAAATGAATAATAAATTAGCCAAGAAATATTTATCACAAGCTAAAAAACAAATCAATAATAAAGAAGCATTTTATATTGCACTTGAAAAAGCAATGCACAATTTCTTGAAAGCTAAATTACATATTGAAACTTCAGAAATGAGCAAAGATAATATCAAAGAGCTTTTATTATCTAGAAATGCAAATCCAGCATCAGTTCAAAATTTTATTGACCTAACAGAAAACTGCGAATTTGCACGATATGCACCTGCATCTAGCGCTTCTATTCAGCAAGATTTTGATAAAGCAGTATTGATAATTTCAGAATTAGAAAAACAAATTGTTTAATGATTTTTAACCTACAAGTACGCTAAAAATTACTTTAGCTTACGCTGAATCAATGTTCACTGAGTTAAAATTCTTATTACATATCACTAAAATGAAAAATATTCTTTTATATCTATTCTTATTATTGTCTCAGCTTTTCTTTGCTCAAAATAGCTTTGAAAAAGGAAATGCTTTGTACCAAAAAGGGCAATACGAACAAGCAGTTCAAGAATATGAAAATGTCATAAAAACAGAAAAACAACAATCGGCTGAATTATATTATAATTTAGGTAATTGCTATTACAAACTTAATAAAGTAGCCCCTGCAATATACAATTATGAAAAAGCTCTGGCTCTAAATCCTAATCATCCAGAGGCTTTAAACAATTTAAAATTTGCCAAGAAACTAACTATCGACGAAATAAAAGAAGTTCCTAAAGTTGGTTTTGCAAAACTCATTCGAAACTTTACAGGAATATATCATTACAATACCTGGGCATGGATCTCTGTAGCGATGGCTTCAGCATTTTTGCTTTGCTTTATTGGATATTATTTCTCCCAACGTACTCTTGCTAAAAGAGTGTATTTTATTGGTATGTTTTTAATATTACTAGCTTTACTTGTAACCTTAACAGCAGGATTTCTGGAAAAAAGTCATTTTGATAATGAAAGACCTGCTATCGTATTTGCAGAAATTGCCGAAGTACGTAGTGAGCCTCAAAAAGCAGGCTCCCCTATTATCACACTTCATGAAGGAGCAAAAGTCTACGTGAAACAGTCATTACAAAACTGGAAAAAAATAGAATTAACTGATGGAACCGAAGGCTGGATAGAATCCTCAGCTGTTAAAGAAGTAAAATAGTTTTTTAACCTATTAGTTAAATAAAAAATATAAGGCTTTCAAAAATAAGACTCTTCAGGAGTCTTATTTTTTTTATTTAACCAGACACAATCCTGCCTTTTTTTGATGTAAAGAAACTCAAATGATATCAAACAGAGAATTTTAAAGCTTTGCGGTAGAAACCCAAACCAAGAAAACTTTGCGAACCTTAATTCAACACAAACAAAATCTAAATTTCTTTGCGGATCTTTGCGGTAAAAAACCCAAACCAAGAATCTTTGCGAATCTTAATTCAGTACAAACCAAATCCTATTTCTTGGCGGATCTTGGCGGTAAAAGTCCCAAACTGAAAAACTTTTCAATAAAGAAACCTAGAACTTATAAATTTTCTTAGGCGTGATACAATAATCCAATTTTACATCCCCTTCAAAAACATCTATAATTTCAGTTTCAGCTTCAAAGAAAGACAATCCTATCTTTATAGTTTCTGGCTTACATTCAGATAGAAATTTATCATAAAATCCTTTTCCATATCCTACTCTATTTCCAAAAACATCAAATGCTAAGAGAGGAACAAAGACAACATCAATTTTACTTGATGGGACTTCTAAACCATCTACAGGTTCAGGGATATTATACTCGTTCTTTTTTATTTTAGTATTATCAGTAAGCAAAAAATGAGTCATCTTTCTAGTTTCAAAGTCACTTTTAGAAATTACAACTTCTTTGTCTTTGCCTGCAAGCAAGTGCAAGATAAACTCAGTATTCACTTCATTATGTTCAACTATTGGCAAAAAAACATGAAAATAGGTTTTCTCCCAGATTGGTAACGAAAGAATACTATTAGCAATCACCAAGCTCAATTCATCAATATCAGTTTCAGAGAGCTGTTTTCTCAAATCTTTTTTCTGTAAGCGCAATTCTTTTTTAGTCATCATCATCATCGAGGTTTGTTTTGGACATATGATAAATAGCATCACCTTCGTACACAATTGGCGAATGGTTTGCATTAATAATATAACCATCATGAGGTGCTTTTACCTTTCGTTCAAACTTACCAAATGGATCGGTAATAATTGCTAAAATAGTCCCTTTTTTAACAAACTTGCCAATTGTATCATAGTCATGCAGTAATCCAGAACATTTAGCTCGCAACCATACTGATTTTTCAATATAAATAGAAGGTTTTTCCGGAGGATCAACAACATGTCCTACATCTAACATTCCTAAATGAGTCAGTAAGCGCTTAACTCCATCAATTCCTATATTGGCAATATCATGATTGATATCCAATGATTTTCCTCCTTCAAAAAGTAGCATTTTTACTTTTAATTTTTCGCTTATACTTCTAAAAGAACCCGAAATATTTTTAGAATATAAAGTAAAAGGGGCGCTAAACACATCCGCTAAAATTTTCAAATCAGCATTATTTTCAGAAAGCCTAATCTGAGGTGCATTAAAACGACTTGCACCTCCAGCATGAAAATCGACAGCATAATCAACAATTGGCAAAACATCATTAACAATATGGAATGCAAATCGGCTTGCCAAAGATCCTTTTTTACTTCCAGGAAAAACACGGTTTAAGTCACGTCCATCAGGAAATTCACGCGCCTTATTTACAAAGCCATACATATTTATAACTGGAATACAAATGATGGTTCCCTTTTTAGGACGATTTATTTTCTTGCTAATTATCTGGCGAACAATTTCGACACCATTAATTTCATCACCATGAATTCCTGCCGAAAAAAGTACTACAGGCCCTTCTATTTTAGAGCGTCTTATAATAACAGGAATATTAAGTTTGGTTGTAGTGTGCAGTCGGGCAATTTCAACATTGATAGTTTTACTTTCACCTGGTAAAATCGATTCTCCAAAAATCACCAATGGTTTACTATTTCTCATATTCAATAATAAAAGCTAAATATAGAGATTATTATTTTGAATTCGTAAATTTGAAGTTAATTCAACATCATGCCTATGAAAATTATTTCTAAGGCACATTGTTTGAGCTTTAGAAATAAAACAGAATGCAAAAAACACCTCTCGAACTCCAAATTCAAACTTTACCAGACAATCCTGGCGTGTATCAATATTATGATAAAGATGGAAAAATATTATATGTAGGTAAAGCTAAAAATTTAAAGAAAAGAGTTTCTTCCTATTTTAATAAAATTCATGATACTGCCAAGACCAATGTTTTGGTGAAGAAAATTGCCACTATAAAACACATTGTAGTACCTACAGAAACAGATGCACTTTTATTAGAAAACAATCTTATAAAAACCTTACAGCCACGTTACAATGTTTTATTGCGTGATGACAAAAGCTACCCTTGGATTTGTATAAAAAAAGAACCTTTTTCTCGAATATTTTCTACACGCAGAATGGTCAAAGATGGTTCTGAATATTTTGGCCCCTATACCAGCTTTAAAACTGTACATACAATTTTGGACCTTATAAAAGAGCTATATCCTCTTAGAACCTGCAATTACGATTTGAGTCAGTCTAATATCAATAGCGGAAAATTCAAAGTCTGTTTAGAGTTTCATATTGGAAATTGCAAAGGTCCCTGTGAAGGATTAGAAACACTAGAAGATTACCAAAAACAAGTTGATGCAATTCGTGAAATCCTAAAAGGAAACTTCAAAGAAAGCATGAAAGATTTTAAACGTCTTATGACCCAATTGGCACAAGATTTACGTTTTGAAGAAGCGCAAAAAATAAAAGAGAAAATAGAAGTTCTCGAAAATTATCAATCACGATCAACTATTATAAATCCGAAAATCACCAACATTGATGTATTTTCGATAATTTCGGATGAAAGTGCTGCATACGTCAATTTTCTTCAAATTTCGCATGGTTCAATTATTCGTTCCCATACTTTAGAAATCAAAAAGAAACTAGACGAAACTGATGCTGAATTACTTGAACTGGCAATAATCGAACTTCGTGAACGATTTCAATTACTTTCAAAAGAGATAATTGTACCTTTTGAAGTCGATTTAGGAGAAAATATTAAAGTTACAGTTCCACAATTGGGTGATAAAAAACAAATTCTCGATTTATCAATTAGGAATGCCAAATTTTACCGCATAGAACAACTAAAGCAATTACAAATTGTAGATCCAGACCGTCATACCAAACGTATTATGGCACAAATGCAAAAAGATTTACGCCTACCTGTTGAGCCACGTCATATAGAATGTTTTGACAACTCCAACATACAAGGAACAAACCCTGTTGCTGCCTGTGTGGTTTTTAAAGATGGAAAACCAAGCAAAAAAGATTACCGCCACTTTAATGTAAAAACTGTTGAAGGTCCAGATGACTTTGCATCTATGACAGAGATTGTCTATCGTCGCTATAAAAGACTATTGGAAGAGAACGAGCCACTACCGCAATTAATAATTATTGATGGAGGAAAAGGGCAATTATCAGCTGCTTTAAAAAGTATCGACGAGCTTGGTTTACGAGGTAAAATTACAATAATAGGTATTGCTAAACGTCTTGAGGAGCTTTTTTACCCTGGAGATTCTGTACCATTATATCTAGATAAAAGATCTGAGACATTAAAGATAATTCAACAATTACGAAACGAAGCGCACCGATTCGGAATTACATTTCACCGTGACAAACGTAGCAAAGCAGCATTAAATTCATCTATCGAAAGTATTCCTGGAATTGGCGAAAAAACCATGCTGACCTTAATACAACATTTTAAAAGTGTAAAACGATTAAAATTGGTTTCAGAAAAAGAAATATCAGCTGTTGTAGGCCCATATAAAGCAAAAAAGATAACAACATTTTACAAGAACACAACCCAAGAATAAGATCATGAGAATAGCACTTCTAAGTATTATTATATTGCTTTCATGCCACTGTTACAGTCAAAAGAACCTTGAATTTTACCAAAAAGATAAAACGCTAATAAAAATAAAAGCAATAAATGATTTTGAAAAATTAGAAATCACTAATTCAGAGAATAACAAAATACAAGTTATAGATAGTATCGAAACATCTATAACAGGCAAAGAAATGCATCTGGTGAATGAAGATTACAATTTTGATGGCTACCAAGATTTTGCTTATTATCATCTAGATGATGGAATGGGAGTTTATACAATACATCAACTTTTCATATATAACTCTGTAAACAAACAATTTAACAAATTAAAAATCCCAACAGATTACAATCCTAAATGCGATGAATTTTGCGACATCCAACTAAATAAAAAAGAAAAAACGTTTCAATCAAGTTGTCGAGGTGGTGCACGATGGCATACTGATGTATGGAAATTTGACAAAAACAAAAACCTAATTTTATTAAAGAAATAATAGTATTAAAACAAAAATGACACATAAAGTTCAATAATATTTCCGACTTTTACAAAACAAACCAGCTATTTCTATGAGCCTCACCCAGCTGTCCACTACAAACCGATTAAAAAGCTTTTTTTCTATTACAAAAAAAAGAGCTTCTAGGGTCGCTCTTATTTTGCAAGAAAAAACAGCTTTTATATACTCGCAATTTTCCATTCCTATCTGGAGCTTAAAAAAATTGGCTCTATTGTTATTATTTGGATTTACACAACACACATTTGCTCAAGACAAACTTGTTCAAGATACCCTAAAGAAAACGAAAGATGATCCTTCATATCGTCCAAAAATAGGATTAGTGTTAAGTGGTGGAGGCGCCAAAGGATTTGCACACATTGGTGTTTTAAAAGTACTGGAAGAAGCTGGAGTAAAAATAGATTTTATAGGCGGTACCAGCATGGGGTCAATAATCGGTGGTTTATACGCATCAGGATATAACGCCGCCCAGATTGATTCTATTTTCAAAAGAACCAATTTTGATGATTTAATAAATGATTACATCCCAAGATCATCTAAAAACTTTTACGAAAAAAGAAACGATGAGTTATATGCTGTAATTTTACCATTCAGTAATTTTAAAATTGGTATTCCCGAAGCCCTTTCCAAAGGAATGTACAACTATAATTTACTAAGCAGTCTTACTCGAAACGTAAGGCACATTCGAGATTTCAATAAATTACCTACTCCTTTTTTATGTATTGGAACCAACATTGAAACTGGTGAAGAAATATTGCTAAACAAAGGTAATTTAGCTCAAGCTATGATTGCAAGTGCGGCATTTCCTTCCTTGTTCTCACCTGTAGAAATAGATGGAAAACTTATTGTAGACGGAGGAGTTGTAAATAATTATCCAATAAAAGAAGTTCGAAATTTAGGAGCGGATATTATCATAGGAGTCGATGTACAAGATGACTTATTAGACCGACACAAACTTAAAGATGCTACTCGTATTTTGGTACAAATTACCAATCTTCAATCTATCGATAAGATGAAGAGAAAAGTAAAAAACACCGATATTTATATCAAACCAGATATTAAAGAATATGGCGTAATCTCGTTTGATAAAGGAGAACAAATTATCCGCAGAGGAGAAGATGCTACATTCTCGGTTTATGAAAAAATTAAAGCATTAGTTGAAAAACAAGGCTATTATAAAAAACCTGCATTAAAAGTAGCTTCAGACACACTAAAAATAAAAAACATAAACAACAATCATTTAGACAATTATACTGAAGAATACATAACAAGTAAACTACGTTTTAAAGCTGGTTCAAAAATAACCTATGCAGATCTAATAAAAGGAGTCAACAACATTAATGCTACTCAAAACTTTAGCGCCATCTCCTATTCATTAGATTCTAACGATTCTCGCGACGACTTAAATTTAGTTTTAAAAGAAAATCCAACAAAAACATATTTAAAATTTGGCTTACACTACGATGGCTTGTATAAAAGTGCAATACTAGTAAATCTAACACATAAAAAAACACTCTTTAAAAACGACATTACTTCATTAGATGTAATTTTAGGAGATAATTTTAGATATAATCTAGATTATTATATCGAGAATGGTTTTAATATTAGTTTTGGATTCAAATCAAGATTAACCCAATTTAATCGAAACATATCAAGTGAATTAAGCAATCCACTTAATAAAAACATAGATCCAAACTTAGTTAATGTTGATTTTCTTGATATTACGAATGAGGCTTATTTTCAAAGTATTTTTGTTCAGAAGTTTTTAATAGGAGGAGGAGTCGAATACAAATATTTAAAAATAAATTCTAATACATCTGTCAGTACAGATCCTAATATCGACAAAAGTAGCTACTTTAGTTTATTCGGATATATGAATTACGACAATTTCGACAATAAAGACTTCCCTAAAAGAGGGTGGGGTTTTTCGGGTAATATTCAATCTTATTTATTCTCTTCAAATTACACACAAGCATTTGAACCCTTCTCTACTGCAAAAGCCGAAATTGGTATAGCAAAAACCATATTTAATAGAGCTACAGTTGTGCTTAAAGCCAATGCAGGGCTAACTTTTGGTCAAACAAGTGTACCTTTTTTTAATTATCTATTAGGAGGATATGGCTATCAAAAATTAGATAATTTTAATTATTTCTATGGATATGACTTTTTAAGTGTTTCTGGAAATAGCCTTATAAAAACTGACATAACATTTGATTATGAGATTTTCAAAAAAAATCATATTAATTTCGCTGCAAACTTTGCAAACCTTGGTGACAATATTTTTGAAGGTGTCGAATGGATATCAGTACCCAAATACACCGGTTATGCCGTAGGTTACGGACTAGAAACAATGTTAGGCCCTATAGAAGTAAAATATTCTTGGTCACCAGAAAATACAAAAGGCTACACTTGGTTTAAAATAGGTTTTGTATTCTAATTCAGATTTTAGAAATAATTTGTGTTATAAATAATATAATGTGTAATTTTTATTAATATAAATTACGATATTTGTCATAATGAAAACAAAATGGACAGGTTTATTAGAACATCTTCAATTCCTCATCAAGAGAAATCCTGAGTAATGGTTTCGAATTGGGGTAATTGGTCAATTAGAAAATAAACTAATTATCTGTTCACACAATTCACATTTTCTAATTATCTAATTTACAAGTTATCTAATTGAAAAGCCATGCCATTATATCATAAATTAGGAAGTTTTCCTCAAAAAAGACACACCCAGTTCGAAAAACCAAACGGCGAACTTTATTATGAACAGTTATTTGGAACCGAAGGTTTCCACGGACACTCATCATTATCCTATCATGTTCACAGACCAACACAAGTAAAGGAAATTTTAAACTCTTACTCTGTTGAACCAAAAATTGCAATTGGAAAAAATATAAAGTCATTGCTTTTTAAAGGTTTTGAATTAAAGCCAGAAAATGATTTTCTTGACAGTCGCAAAGCTATGTTAGTTAACAAAGACTGCATTATAGGCTTAGCAGCTCCAAAAGAATCACTTAGAAAATATTACTACAAAAATGCCGATGCCGATGAAATGATTTTCATCCATAAAGGAAAAGGAAAATTAAGAACCATGCTAGGGAATATCCCTTTTGAATATGGAGATTATTTAATCATTCCCCGAGGTATTATTTACCAAATAGAATTCGAGACAGAAGAAAACCGACTATTTTACGTTGAATCATTCGCTCCTTTTTATACTCCAAAACGTTATAAAAATCAATCAGGTCAGCATTTAGAACATTCTCCATTTTGTGAGCGTGATTTTATATTGCCAAATGAATTAGAAACACACGACGAAAAAGGTGATTTTTTAATTAAAATCAAGAAAGAAGGCATGATTCACGAAGTTGTTTATGCCACTCATCCTTTTGATGTTGTGGGCTGGGATGGATATAATTTCCCCTATGGATTCTCGATTCATAATTTTGAACCTATAACTGGGCGTGTACACCAACCGCCACCAGTACATCAAACTTTCGAAACAGCCACTTTTGTTGTTTGTTCGTTCTGCCCAAGACTTTACGATTATCATCCAAAAGCAATTCCTGCTCCATATAATCATAGTAATATCGATTCAGATGAAGTACTATATTATGTAGACGGTGATTTTATGAGTCGCAATAACATAGAACAAGGTCATATTACTTTACATCCAAAAGGAATTCCACACGGCCCAGCGCCAGGAGCAATGGAGCGTAGTATTGGTCATAAAGAAACTCACGAATTAGCTGTAATGGTTGATACTTTCCGACCACTTATGGTAACGGAAGAAGCAATGGGTCTTGATGATGGACAGTATTACAAATCTTGGACAGAATAATTAGTCAATGTGCCAATTTGATAATTAGAAAATCTCTATTGAAATGAAAAAAGTAATCCTTAGATTACAAATTATTATCTTTACTAAATATAATAAATCATCTCGTTAACACATTATCTAATTCTCTAATTAAACAAATGACATTCAACGAAAAATACAAAGACAATACACTTTTAATAAAGACATTCAATTTTGCACTAAAAATAATTGACTACACGAATCAATTACAAGATCAAAAGAAATTTGTTATTGCAAATCAATTATTAAAAAGCGGAACATCTATTGGAGCTAATTCGAAAGAATCTCAAAATGTAGAAAGTAAAGCAGATTTTATTCATAAATTAAAAATTGCGATTAAAGAAGCAGACGAAACTGAATATTGGCTATTCTTATGTAAAGCTCATAAAGATTACCCAAACTGTAATAATTTATTAAATGATTTGTCTGAAATTTTAAAAATTTTAAACAAAATAATATCAACATCAAAAATTAGAAAATTAGAAAATTAGAGAATGTGTCAATTAGAAAATATTTTTTTTTTAATTATATCCATTTCAAGAATTATCTCATTATCTCATTTACAAATTATCTCATTATGAAAAACGTAAAATCAGTAGAATACGGATTAGAAAAAATCTTTGAAGGAGCACAAGACTTTCTTCCTTTATTAGGTACAGATTATGTAGAATTCTACGTAGGAAATGCAAAACAATCAGCACACTATTACAAAACAGCTTTTGGCTACCAATCATTAGCTTATGCAGGGCTAGAAACAGGAGTAAGAGACAAAGCATCATATGTTTTAAAACAAGACAAAATCAGAATTGTTTTAACAACACCCTTAACGCAAGACTCTCCTATTCACGAACATCTTAAAAAACATGGTGATGGTGTAAAAGTTGCTGCTCTTTGGGTTGAAGACGCCAGAAGCGCATATGAAGAAACTATAAAACGTGGCGCACGTTCGTTTATGGAACCTACTGTCGAAAAAGATGAATTTGGAGAAGTAGTACGTTCAGGAATTTACACTTACGGAGAAACAGTTCATATTTTTGTAGAAAGAAAAAATTATAATGGTGTTTTCTTACCAGGTTACAAAGAATGGAAATCAGATTATAATCCAGAACCAACAGGATTAAAATATATCGACCACATGGTAGGAAATGTAGGTTGGAATGAAATGAATACATGGGTAAAATTCTACGAAGACGTTATGGGATTCGTAAATTTCTTATCATTTGATGACAAACAAATCACTACAGAATATTCTGCTTTGATGAGTAAAGTAATGTCTAACGGGAACGGAAGAATCAAATTCCCAATCAATGAACCTGCTGAAGGAAAGAAAAAATCACAAATTGAAGAATATTTAGATTTTTATGGCGGACCAGGAATTCAACATATTGCTATCGCTACAGATGACATTATAAAAACTGTATCACAATTAAAAGCAAGAGGTGTTGAATTTTTATCAGCTCCACCACATACATATTACCAAGCAATTCCAGAACGCTTAGGAGTTCATATGGAAATGATGAAAGAAGACATCAATGAAATTGAAAAACTAGCCATTATGGTCGATGCAGACGAAGATGGATATTTGTTACAGATATTTACTAAGCCAGTTCAAGACCGTCCTACCTTATTTTTCGAGATAATTCAGAGAATGGGAGCTAAAGGATTCGGTGCAGGGAACTTCAAAGCCCTTTTTGAGTCAATTGAAAGAGAACAAGAATTGCGAGGAACGCTGTAAAAACGGTTTTTTTATGCATTATGCAAAAAAATCCTCTTTAAACTGATGCTTTTTTTGCAAATGTTATGTTAAACTGACTTTTTTACTATTATTTTTAAGGAGTTTGTATCTATCTTTGCACTCGCAAAACAGGAGGGGGTGGTTTCCTTCCTAAATTGATATAAATTTCATAATTTATAGTTTTTTGGTTAGTTAATAGCATAAAAACTCAGTCATTCCTTGACTGAGTTTTTTTGTTTTAATACATTTGGAATAGAATTTGCATTTATCTTTATAAATTGTCAAAGAAACTTATGAAAAAACTAATCCTCTCCATATTCGTCATTCTTACACTCAGCTTCGATTCCCAAAAAGAAGACGCATTCGACGTAGGCGAATGGTTCAAGTTTAGAATACATTACGGTATTATAAATGCTGGATATGCCACACTTGAAGTTAAAGAAGCTACAGTAAATAATAAAAAAGTATTCCATGCAATTGGCAAAGGATACACAACTGGTATGTCACGATTTTTCTTTAAAGTAGATGATTTATACGAAAGCTATTTTGATAAAGAAACCGGAGCCCCTTATCAATTTGTACGAAAAATAGACGAAGGCGGATACACCAAGAATCAAGAAGGTTTTTTTGCTCAAGATGGTCGAGTTCTAGTAAAAGATTACAAACACAAAACCGAAAAAACAGTCGCTGTTGGTAAAAATGTACAAGATATTATCTCTGCATTTTATTATCTAAGAAATCACCCTAATATAGACAAACTAAAATCGGGTGATTCAATAACGATTGATATGTTTTTTGACAACGAAACAACAAAATTTAAGTTAAAATTCGTAGGTCGTGAGGATATTACAACTAAATTTGGAACCGTTCCAACTATGATTTTCAAACCATTAGTACAATCGGGACGCGTTTTCAAAGAAAAAGAAAGTGTAACGCTATGGATATCAGACGACAACAATAAATTACCTGTTCGAGTAAAAGCAGAACTTGCTGTTGGCTCAATAAAAGCAGATTTAGATGCATTCAAAGGATTAAAGAATCCACTTAAAGTAAAAAAATAATGAATATCACTGATAATTCAGAATCAATTTTAAAAGAAATTGATAAAAAATACCACGCTATAAACCAGAAAACAGATGTACAATTGGAAGGTCTGCTTTGGTCAAAACCTATTACATATTGGGATTACATTCAAACTGACGCACTTTTAAATCTACAAATACAAAGAACAACACTTCCTGACGAAATGGTATTTATTATGTACCATCAAGTAAATGAATTAATATTCAAAATGATACTTTGGGAAATTGAACAAATTTCGGAGGTAGAAAACATACAAACTGATTTTTTCAGTGAACGTCTTTCTAGAATCACACGATATTTTGATATGCTAACCAATTCATTTAGCATCATGGAAAACGGAATGGAAGTTGAACAATATATGAAATTCCGAAATACACTAACTCCTGCCAGTGGTTTCCAAAGCGCACAATATCGCCTAATAGAGTTTTCATCAACCGATGTTATCAATCTAACAGATCGTAGATACAAAGAAACTTTTGATTCAAATACCGATTTAGAAACTAGTTTTGAGCATTTATATTGGCAGGCAGCCGGAAAAGATTACCAAACAGGAAAAAAATCATATTTACTTCAAGAATTTGAGAAAAAATACAAATCTCAATTTCTAACCCAAATGAAAGAATACCGAACCAAAAATATTTGGCAAAAATTCAAACAACTCCCAGAAGAAGATCAAAAAAACCCCACATTAGTCCAAGCAATGCGTCATTATGACCATACAGTAAATATTACTTGGGTAATGCAACATTTAAACACAGCTATAAAATACATCCTTGAGAGCGGAAAAGGAAATGGAGAAGCAACTGGAGGAAGCGATTGGCAAAAATATATGCATCCAAAATATCAACGCAGAATATTTTTTCCAGAATTATGGAGCCCAGAAGAATTAGCCAATTGGGGAAATGAAAAAGAAGTTTAATTAATAAAAAAAGGAACAGTTTGAAACAAGTAGCAGCAATTATAATAGTATTATTTTTAATAATATCATGTAATAAAAAAACGGATAAAATTGAAACTAAAACAACCAAACCAAAACCATCTAAAACTGAATTTGGATTTAATTATGCTGACTATAATGTAGTTAATGACACTATCGAAAAAGGACAAACCTTCGGAACTATAATACAAGGACAAAACATTGGGAACAAACAAGTTTACACTATTGTTGAGCAAATAAAAGATTCGTTTAATGTTAGAAACATTCGATACCACAAACCATACACACTACTTAGATCAAAAAACAAAACAAACAACCTCCAAGTATTCATATACCAACCCGACGCATTAAGTTATTATGTAATTGATTTACGAGATAGCATTGCAAAAGCATATAAAAAAGTAAAACCCGTTACTCTTAAACGAAAAATAATAGGTGGGGTTTTAAAAAGCTCTTTGTCAGAAACTTTAGGAAATGAGAGTGTCGAAGCTGCACTTGCAAGCCGAATTACTAAAATATTTGCTTGGTCTATTGACTTCTTTAAATTAAAAAAAGGAGATCGCTATGGCTTAATTTTCAAAGAACGCTTCATAAATGACTCTATTTATGATGGTGTAGAAGAACTAGAAGCTGCCTTCTTTGAATATAAAGGCAAAATCGTTTACGCCTTCCCTTTTGAACAAGATACTACATCTGGAAAAATAGAATATTACGATGATCAGGGAAAAACACTTAAAAACCTCTTCCTAAAAACACCTATAAAATTTAGTAGAATCACATCTAGGTTTACTAGCAATAGATTTCACCCTGTGCAACACACTTGGAAAGCGCACAAAGGAACTGATTATGCAGCTCCTACAGGAACTCCAATATCGACAACAGCGGCTGGAATAGTAGAAACTACAGGCTATACCGCTGGAAATGGAAATTTTGTTAAAGTAAAACACAACGGTACTTACTCTACTCAATATTTACATATGTCCCGAATATTAGTAAAACGCGGACAGCGCGTTACACAAGGTCAAACTATTGGATTAGTAGGAAGCACAGGTTTAGCAACTGGCCCTCACGTATGTTATCGTTTCTGGAAAAATGGTGTACAGGTAGATGCCTTAAAATTAAACCTACCAACAGGAGAATCATTGACTGGCAGAAACAGAGAACGCTTTTTAAACCAAATAGAACCTTTAAAAAGAGAACTGGATAGTATTGGGAATTTATAGCTTTTAATAAAATCTTTTTTTTTTAAATAGGAACCAATGAAAAACTCTCGACTTAAGTCTATATACAATGAAACTTTTTCAGGTTTAAAACTATTTTACAGAGATACAAATTTGACCGATAGCCTAATTTCTAATTATAAAGTCGGTCAAATAATTCATGAAAAAGGATTTACGGATATGAGCTCTTTAAACGGAGGACTTTCTGGAAATTGTAGATATATAATTGCAAGTGCTCACGCAAAAGACTTGTCTATATTCAATCCCGATTCAGCAAAGATCGGACATTTCCTATTAGACACTATTGCTTATTTTAAAGTATTAGACATCCAGACAATCGATGACAAAACACAGATTTTTCTTTTAAACATTCCTGACAATTCACTAACGCTTTTTAAAAATTCATCTTCAAACCTAGAAGAAGAAATTACAGAAGAAGCAAGAGATAGTTTTATTAACAAAAGAAACAATCTGTTGATTCCAGAACTACAAACTAAAGACTGGAAAGAAAAAACAAAAACTCCAATTGGAATGGATGATACTGGTGAAATGTTTTTTGATGATTCTAAAATTAAAATAGAATCACCTAAAAGAATAGAAATCAATATGACTAAGAAAACAATTGAGGTAAATAAAAAACCTTGGTGGAAAATATGGTAAAACTTCACACCTAAAAAATAACAATTCACTAAATCATATTAATTGATGAAACAAGTTCTATTAGTAGTTTATTCTATAATTGTATTAGGATGTTCCAATCATCAAACTTTTATTTTAAATGATACCGAGGCAAACAAATATTTTGTTTCAGAATCAATCAACCATGCTATCAAAGAAAATCAGATTGACAAATCTCCTTTGATTGTAATAAACGGAATTCCTTTTAAATACAACAAAAAACAAGATACTATATTATTACCTCTTAAGAAATCCGATATCCTAAATTTAGAATTCTTAAACCAAAATAGTAGCCGTATAATATATAATGAAAAAGAAAATGCTGGCGCTATCATAATAACTGCAAGAATTAAAGACTAACAAACATATAAATCGTTTTCGTAACTAATTGCTATATAATTGTGAAGGGTTACTCTATTAGAAACTAATTTCAGTATTTTTGTTGTTTAATAACCAAATTTTCAATTCAAACAAAAAAATGGCTTTAAACACAACAAACCCAACTGGGACTGAAGCGTGGAAAAATCTACAAAACCACTATAACGCAATTCGCGAAACTACGATACAAGAATTATTTCAACAAGATGGTGCTCGTGCTGAAAAATTCAATTTACAATGGAATGACATTCTACTAGATTATTCTAAAAATAACATCAATCAGGAAACCATCTCTCTTTTATTAGAATTAGCAAATTCAACTGGATTAAAAGATGCTATTTCTCAATATTTCAATGGAGAAACCATTAACCAGACTGAAAACAGAGCTGTTTTACATACTGCTTTACGCGCCAAACAATCAGCAGTAATAAAAGCAGATGGCGAAAACGTAATACCTGAAGTTTATAGTGTAAAAAACAAAATAAAAACATTTACTCAAGAAGTTACTTCAGGCACTAGAAAAGGATACACAGGAAAAACTTTTACAGATATTGTAAACATTGGTATTGGCGGATCAGATTTAGGCCCTGTAATGGCTGTTGAAGCTTTACAGTTTTACAAAAATCACTTAACAACCCATTTTGTTTCAAACGTAGATGGAGACCACGTTAATGAAGTTATCAAAAAACTAAACCCTGAGACAACATTATTTGTAATTGTTTCTAAAACGTTTACTACTCAAGAAACACTAACCAATTCTGAAACAATAAAAGAATGGTTCTTAAAATCGGCTAGTCAGGAAGATATTGCTAAGCATTTTGTTGCTGTATCAACTAATATTGAAAAAGTTACCGAATTCGGAATTAATCCTGATAACATTTTCCCAATGTGGGATTGGGTTGGAGGACGTTTTTCTCTATGGAGCGCAGTTGGTTTAAGCATCAGCTTAGCTGTTGGATTTGATAACTACGATGAATTATTAAATGGTGCTTATGAAATGGACGAACATTTCAAATCAGCTGAATTTGACCAAAATATTCCTGTAATATTAGCTTTATTAAGCGTTTGGTACAATAATTTTTTCGGAGCTGAAAGTGAAGCTTTAATTCCATACACACAATATTTACAAAAACTAGCTCCTTATTTACAACAAGCAACAATGGAAAGTAACGGAAAAAGTGTTGGCCGTGATGGAAAACCTGTAAACTACCAAACCGGAACTATTATTTGGGGAGAGCCTGGTACAAACTCACAACATGCATTTTTCCAATTAATACACCAAGGAACAAAATTAATCCCAACAGATTTTATCGGATACATAAAACCTTTATACGGTAATGAAGACCACCACGATAAACTAATGTCGAACTTCTTTGCACAAACTGAAGCTTTAATGCACGGGAAAACCAAAGAACAAGTTCAAGCCGAATTTGACAAACAAGGTATACCTGCAGACAAAGCAGCATTTTTATCACCTTTTAAAGTATTCGCAGGCAACAAACCTACAAATACAATATTGATCCAAAAATTAACTCCAAAATCTTTAGGCTCACTAATTGCCTTGTATGAACACAAGATATTTACTCAAGGAGTAATATGGAATATATTCAGTTTTGACCAATGGGGGGTAGAATTAGGAAAACAATTAGCTAATTCTATACTTGAAGAAATCAATACAAAAACAGTAAAGAATCACGACAGCTCTACTTCTTTTCTACTAAATCATTTCTTAAAAAATAAGTAAGCCTAAAAACTACATACCGTAAAATACATAAAAGCTTATTGATTCCTATGCAATCAATAAGCTTTTTCTTATAATACTAGTTTTCAGTATATTCAGTTAATCAAAAATTAACACCACCTCGCTTTTTCCCATCAACACTCATTGCTATTTTAACAAAAAATCAACTCATAAATTCAAAAAAATGACAATTTTACTACTATAAATCAATAAAACCGCTTTAATATTCAAGAGATTACGTAAAACATAATTTTCTTAACGTTTTGATAACATAATCCGATTAAATTGTTATAATTTTGCCAAAAACAATTAACTAAATAACACAATGAAGACAATGAAAAATTGGTTACTCACAGGACTATTGTTCATGATAGTTTCAACCGTATTTTCTCAAGGAAAAATCACTGGTATTATTACTGATGGTTCAAATTCTTTACCAGGAGCTAACGCTGTTGTTAAAGGGTCAACTGATGCTGGTTCTAGCGATTTTGATGGTAAATTTACTATTACAACTTCAGTAGCATCTGGAGAAGTAGTTATTTCTTACCTAGGTTACGATTCTAAAACAGTTAAATTTTCTCTTTCTAAAGGAGGGACTGTTAATTTAGGAACAATCATTTTAACTTCAAACTCTAACCAATTAGATGAGATTGTTGTAAAAAGTACTATAGTTGATATTGCTAAGGATAGAAAAACTCCTGTTGCTGTTTCTACTATAAAAGCTTCAGAAATTCAAGCAAAATTAGGAACTCAAGAATTTCCTGAGATCTTGAGAAATACACCTTCAGTATACGCTACAAAAGGTAGTGGTGGATATGGAGATTCAAGAATTACCATTCGTGGATTTGACCAAAAGAATATTGCTGTAATGGTAAATGGTATGCCAATTAACGACATGGAAGGTGGAACTGTTTACTGGAGTAACTGGGCTGGACTTTCAGATGTAACTTCAGCAATGCAAGTACAAAGAGGTTTAGGTTCATCTAAACTTGCTGTATCTTCTGTAGGAGGAACAATAAACATTGTAACTAAATCTTCTGACATGAAAGAAGGCGGATCTTTTTCTTCAGGATTTGGTAATGCAAATTACTTAAAACTACAAGGATCTTACAATACTGGAAAATTAGATAATGGTCTTTCTGCTTCTGTTTTATTATCACAAACTCGTGGAGACGGATATATAACAGGTACAGAATTTGAAGGTACTAACTATTATGTAGCTTTAGGATATGCTACAAAAAATAACAAACACGATTTTCAATTTACCGTAACTGGTGCTCCACAATGGCACAACCAGAGATCTTCAAACATTTCAATTGAAACTTACCAAAAATACGGTTCTATTGACAACCCAAATACAAGATATAATGCAGATGCAGGATATTTAGATGGAGAGACGTACAATATTAGAAAAAACTACTACCACAAACCAATTGCTTCTATCAACTGGGATTATAAAATAAACGAAACTACTAAACTTTCGAGTGTACTTTATGCTTCAATGGGTCGTGGTGCTGGAGCAGGTGCTTCAGGTGGTATTAGAGGAAAAGCTTACAGTGATGCAACAGCATTCAGAACAGCTAACGGATTAGTAGATTACGATAAAATTGTAGCTTACAACTCTGGTCAACCAGTTTTCATAAATGGTTTTACTGGATTACAAAGAAGAAAAGATGTTAACGGAGCTTACAGAAACACTTTCTCTTCAGGATCTAGTGCCGACACTCCTGCTGCTGCTTTAACAGGAACTTCTGGAATTTCTCAAACTTCTTCTATCAACTCGCATGACTGGTTTGGAGCTGTAATTAATTTAAACAAAAAATTAAGCAATACATTAACTTTAGATTTTGGAGTTGATGCTAGAACTTACAAAGGATACCACTTTACTGTACTAAATGATTTATTAGGTGGAGATGAATTTTACGATACATCAATCAAAAGCTTACAACCAGGTGGTAGAGTACTCACAAATACTTACTCTACAGACGTTGAATGGAATGTTTTCAAAAAAGTAGACTATGAGAAAATTTCATTCAATAGTACTGGAAATGTAAGATGGTACGGGGCTTTTACTCAACTTGAGTATTCTAAAGATAACTTAACTGCATTTGTTCAAGGAGCAATCTCTCAACAAGGATACAAAAGAGAAGATAACTTCTTATACGATCCAGCTGTAAATCCTGAATTAGCTTCAACAGACTACAAAAATATAGTAGGTGGTAACGTAAAAGGAGGAGCAAATTACAACATTAACGAGAAAAACAATGTATATGTAAATGCAGGTTACTACTCAAAACAACCGTTTTTTAACGCTGTTTACCCAAATAACAAATCAACAGTAAACCCTAACCTTACTAACGAAAAAATCATTGGTTTTGAAGCTGGATACGGATTCCGTTCTCGTTTCTTCAATGCTACTGTTAACGTTTATAACACAACTTGGAATGATAGATACTTAAAAGGTAAAGCTCTTCCAACTAGTGTTCAATACCCTTCAAATACTACTTATACAGAATACGTAGGTCTTAATGAAGTTCACTCAGGAATTGAATTTGAAGGAAGTTCAAATTTGACTGAAAAATTAAAAGTTAATGCAATGTTCTCTTACGGAATTTGGGAATACAAAGGAAATGCAACCGTAAATGCTTATTTACAAGCAGACAATACTCCAATTCCAGAGTTCACAGGGACTACAGTTTACATTGACAAAGTAAAAGTTGGTGATGCCGCACAAATAACAGCTTCTTTAGGTGCATCTTACGAAGTACTAACAAGAGTAACATTAGATGCAAACTACAATTTTAATGACAAATTGTACGCAGGATTAAGCCCAGTAGATTTTACTTCTCCAAACAACAAAGGAGCTTTAGAATTACCTTCATACGGAATATTGGATGCTGGTTTCTCTTATAAAATGCTTTTAGGTAAAGACAAAGACAAATCAATGAACTTTAGATTAAACGTAAACAACGTTTTAGACAAAGTTTACATTGCTGAATCTAGAACTAATTATTTCGCAAGCGATTTCATTAATGGAAAAGATGGGGCTACTTATGCTTCAGCTGGAAGAACATATAATGGTGTAGCAACAAACAATCAAGTATTCTTTGGTTTTGGAAGAACTTGGAACTTTACATTAAGTTATAATTTCTAATATTTAGAATCAAAATAATTATTAAAAACGGCATTAGCTTTTAGCTTAATGCCGTTTTTTTTATGCCACATTTTTGTTTATATTTGTTTAAAAAACTTTAGTTCTATGTACGATTTCATACAAAAATTCCACTCTGGATGGGCATATATTGTCTTAATCCTTCTATTAGTTGCAGTTGTAAATGCCATCATCGGTTTTTCTTCAAAAAAAGAGTTCACACCTACAGATCGTAAGATTGGTCTTTTTACTTTAATTGCAACTCATACACAATTATTAATTGGCTTGATTCTTTATTTTATTTCTCCGCTTGGTAAAGCCGCTTTCGGACAAATGTCAAATGCAGAACTTAGACTTACTTCACTAGAGCACCCATTAATCAATATCATTGCAATCATTTTGATAACTATTGGTTGGTCAAAACATAAAAATTTAATCACGAGTGAATCAAAATTTAAAACATTTTCAATCTTTTACGGATTAGGATTAGTACTGATTTTAAGTAGATTGCCATGGAACTTATGGTTCTAAAAATACAGAAAAAGCCCTAATTACAGGGCTTTTTTTTAATTTCGGCATATTATTTGTGTAAGTTATCACCT
This sequence comes from Flavobacterium sp. EDS, assembly GCF_020991525.1. Taxonomy (NCBI): domain Bacteria; kingdom Pseudomonadati; phylum Bacteroidota; class Flavobacteriia; order Flavobacteriales; family Flavobacteriaceae; genus Flavobacterium; species Flavobacterium sp. EDS. The sequence goes on along the minus strand of NZ_JAJMOZ010000007.1, from coordinate 22,587 downwards.
TAAAAATAAATTTATGAGTAATAAAACATCAATCTTTATCTCTATCCTTATCATTACTTTTTTAAGTTGCGGTTTTTCATATATTACAAGTCAAACCAAACCAGCTGAGCCTAAGATAATACAGGATACCCTAAAAAACCCAAAAAACAAAACAGTTGCCTCCCCTACTAATAAAGAAAATGACTCTATAACTATAGACAAAAATTCCAAATTAAAATTATACAAAAAATCTGCCCACGCTTCTTATTATGCTGATCGTTTTAATGGTCGAAAAACCGCAAATGGAAGTCGTTTCAGCAACAATAAATATACTGCCGCTCACAAAAAACTTCCTTTCGGCACCAAAGTAAAAGTAACAAACGAAGCCAATGGAAAATTTGTAATTGTAGAAATTACAGACAGAGGCCCATTTGTAAAAACACGCGAGATAGATTTATCCAAACGTGCTTTTATGGACATCACCAAAAACAAAGGTGCTGGTGCAATGAAAGTAACTATTGAGACAATCGAAAAAATTAAATAAATTTTCGAATACTCATCATGACTCCAAAATGGAGCGCTTCATGATAGTTATTATAGATTATCGCATCTTCCGCATTTTTAAAAGTAAAACCAAGGCTTGTCGTGAACTCATTATACGTATTAAATACTTTGGCATTATAATCTGCTTCTGTTTTAATTATAGTTTCAAAAAGTAATGATTTAATTTCCTCCAGTTCTTCTTGTGATATATCACCTTCAGGCTTGGTTCCTTTTCTATATTTTTCTACAAACCCATCCGAAACTATCATAGGTAATCCAGACAGCTTGTAAACTAAAATTTGCTGTGTAACAACAACATGTGCAATATTCCAAATTAGATTATTACTAAATCCTTCTGGAATTTTATTTAGTTGTTCTAATGAATAATTATCTAAAAATTGCGAAGTCAATTTTCTACTTGTTCGAATAATTTCAAATGTTTGATCCATGATTTTGTTTTTTTATAAAAATAGCCATTTTAAATATTTAAAAGGGTTTTCTTTGTACTCTAAATTTCGACGCTATGAATAAAATATACTACCTCGCTTCTTGTGATACTTGTCGCAAAATAATAAAAGGACTACCTAAAGATATAGATCTGGTATTTCATGACATCAAGCAAAATCCAATTACTGAAACTGAACTTGAAGAAATGCACCGTCTTTCTGGCAGTTACGAAGCGCTTTTCAGCAAAAAAGCACAATTGTATAAATCAATGGATTTAAAAAACAAATCATTGACAGAAGCAGATTTTAAAAAATACATACTAGAACATTACACTTTCTTGAGCCGTCCTGTCTTTATTATTGATGAAAAAATATACATTGGTAACTCACAACAAAATATCTTACAGGTAATGAAAGCTTTAGCGAAATAAGCTTCAACTGCATTACAGCAAATATTTCATTATCTTTGCCCCTTTATATCCAATTATATGATACAATCCATGACAGGGTTCGGTAAAGCTTCTTTGCAATTACCAACAAAAAAAATTACTGTAGAAGTAAAATCGTTAAACAGTAAAGGCCTAGACCTCAATGTTAGAATGCCTTCCCTTTACAGAGAAATGGAGTTGGGTTTACGCAATCAGATTGCATTGAAACTAGAAAGAGGTAAAGTTGATTTTTCTATTTTTATCGAAAGTACTTCTGAACAAACATCTACGAAAGTAAATGTTCCTATCGTGAGAATTTATATCAACCAGTTAAAAGAGGTTTATCCTGAAGCTGACGAAACCGAATTAATGAAAATGGCTATTCGTATGCCAGACACATTAAAAACGGAACGTGAGGAAATTGATGAAAATGATTGGGAGCAAATTCAAATTGTAATTGAAGAAGCATTACAAAATATCTTAACCTTCAGAAAAGACGAAGGAGAATCTCTTGAAAAAGAATTTCAATTACGCATAGGTAATATCCGTCAATATATGACAGATGCTTTGGCATTAGACCCCGAACGCGTTCAAGCTATTAAAGACCGTCTGCAAACTGCAATCTCTGAACTTCAGGTAAACGTTGATGAAAATCGTTTTGAACAAGAACTTATCTACTATCTAGAAAAATTAGATATAACTGAAGAAAAAGTACGTTTAACCAATCACCTTGATTATTTCCTAGAAACTATTGATGGCACTGAAGCCAATGGTAGAAAATTAGGTTTTATAACCCAAGAGATGGGACGTGAAATCAATACAATGGGATCTAAATCTAATCATGCCCAAATGCAAAAATTGGTTGTGATGATGAAAGATGAATTAGAAAAAATAAAAGAGCAGGTTTTAAATGTTTTGTAAAACAAGAAACCAAAAAGATATAACAAATACAAGCTTAAAGCATAGTGCTTCAAGCCAAAAGCATAAGTAATGAAAAAAGGGAAATTAATCGTATTCTCAGCGCCTTCCGGTTCAGGAAAAACAACCATCGTTAGGCATTTATTAAGTAAAAAAGATTTAAACCTAGAATTTTCTATCTCGGCAGCTTCCCGCGAACCTCGTGGAGAAGAAGTTCATGGAACGGATTATTATTTTATTTCCTTAGAAGAGTTTAAAAAACACATTAAGGCCGAAGATTTCCTGGAATGGGAAGAAGTATATCGTGATAATTTTTACGGGACTTTAAAAAGCGAAATCGAACGTATTTGGGCTTTAGGCAAAAATGTGATTTTTGATATTGACGTTTCTGGAGGATTGCGTATTAAACATAAATTTCCTAAAGAAACTCTTGCAGTTTTTGTGAAACCACCAAGTATCGATGAACTAAAAATTCGTTTGAAAAAACGCTCGACCGAAAGTGAAGATAAAATCAATATGCGCATTGCTAAAGCATCTGTAGAATTAGCAACTGCACCACAATTTGACAAAATCATCAAAAACTACGATTTGGATACCGCCAAAGAAGAAGCGTATCAACTGGTAAAAGAATTCATTAATAAAGAATAACATTCCTACGCTATAAAAAGCAATATAAAACCAAAATTATTTTAAAATAAAAACAGTATTATTATGAATAGATTATTTCAAGTAAAAAGAAACGAAAACAACGTAGATTTTATCATTCTTATAATCCGATTATCAATTGCTACATTGATGATTTTTCATGGTTTACCAAAGTTAAATACACTTTTAGCAGGAGGTGAAATTCAATTCCCTGATCCTCTTGGAGTAGGAAACACGCTTTCTTTAGGACTTGCTGTTTTTGCAGAATTTGTATGTTCATTTCTTATCGCAATAGGATTAGGCACAAGATTAGCTTCAATCCCTTTAATAATAACAATGGCAGTTGCAGTATTTGTTATTCATGGAGCCGACCCAATCGATGTTAAAGAAATGGCTATTTTATATCTATTATTTTATTTACTCCTTTTTGTAACTGGAAGTGGTAAATTCTCAATAGACAACTTCATTAGTAAAAAGAGTCGTTTTTAAGCTTTACAGCTAATATTTTTAGAACAATTTGAAAATAAAAAAGTACACACTACCTCATCCTGTTAAATAATGATGTAGTTACTCACTATTTATTCGATCAAACAAAATTACCTTTTTTATGAAAATTGGTCTTTATTTCGGAACTTTCAATCCCATACATGTTGGGCATCTAATCATTGCCAATCACATGGCAGAACATGCCGATTTAGACCAGGTTTGGATGGTAGTTACACCTCATAACCCTCTTAAAAAGAAGAATACTTTACTCGATGACTATCATCGCTTGCAAATGGTTCATCTGGCTACAGATAGTTTTGAAAAATTAAAACCTTCGGATATTGAGTTTAAACTCTCTCAGCCTAATTATACTGTAAATACATTAGTTCATTTACAAGAAAGATATCCTAATCATGAATTTTCATTGATTATGGGCGAAGACAACTTGAAGACTCTTCACAAATGGAAAAACTATGAAATAATCCTTCAAGATTATGACATTTATGTTTATCCTCGAATTTCATCTGAAGTAGAGAATTTAGAATTAAAAAACCATCCTAAAATTCATTTAATAGATGCGCCTATTGTAGAAATATCTTCTACTTTTATTCGTAACAATATTAAAGAAGGAAAAAATATTCAACCACTATTACCAGAAAAAGTCTGGGAATATATTGACCACAATAATTTCTACAAAAAGTAATTTGTATAAAAATAAAAAAGCCTAAATGAATTAACATTTAGGCTTTTTCTTTATTGATTAGCTTATAACAGGCTCTTCTTTTTTTACGTTATTTCTGATTTCTGATAATGAATGGTCGATTAATAATTTACCATCCCTAAAGACTTCTTTTAACTCTCCTTTACGTTCTTCTTCCCAAGAAACATTATCGGTTAAATGATATACGCCATCTACTAAGTCAATTTTCATTAATCCTTTGGCAGACTTCTTAGTACCATCATCTGTAATTGGATCTTTAAAAATAGCCCTTCCTTCACCATTTACTTCTCCATAAGTTGCTTTCATTGCAAATCCAAATGTATCTCTGGTATTGTATTGATATGTAAACGAACCTATTCCAAGAACCACATTTGTAGAAGCAAAACCTTTAGATTTTAATCTTTCACAAATTTGAGTTGCTCTGGCTACAGTAATACTATCCCCATATATTGCTCCAATTTGAGGCACTAATTCTTTATATCCTTTGCTATTTGTAGTTCCTCCAAAAACGTCCCAAATTAACTCAATAACACCTTTCTTTTCTTCTTCTGTTTTCCCATTTGGATTACCGCAAATAATATCAACAGGATCTCCACTATCAGGTCTGATTACTACTTTTCCTTCTCTTGAGATAATTTCGTCTTTTAATCGAGGCAAATAATCCGTTAATACCTTCCACAAATCCCAAGTATCTGCAACTATCGAAACTATTCCTTTAGGATACACTTCGCAAATCAATCTCTTAAATGTATCGTATTCCCCTTCAGTTGTCCCCATACACATTACTGAATGCTCGGTTGCAGCTACTGATCCAGCAACAAGCTCAACATCTGAATTAGCATTGTAATACTCCTCTAGAAAATCAATTGCAGGAATAGTATCAGAACCTGCAAAACTCAATAAATGTCCTGCCGAAGATGTTACAGCCGCTTCTATCCCTCCCATTCCTCTCATAGAGAAATCATGTCCTTGCCAATCTACAAACTCTGGAGCTGATGACGTTTCTTGTGCATATTTATCAAGTACAATTCTATACTGTTTAGCAATTGTTGCAGAGTTACATGGCAACCAAACCACTGCTGAAAGCAATGTTTCGAAATAATTTGTTAACCAGAAAAATTCTGGAAGCGTATTATACATTGTAAACATAGGTACACGAACAGGGACGCTTGTTCCTTCCGGCAATGCTTTGAAAACCATAGGGATATATCCTAAATCATGTAAATCTTCAATATGTTTCGTTCCAACTAAGTTCTCACCTAAATAGTTATTGATTCTTCTTGCATATTTTTTCACAACCTCTTCTTTTGGCTGTTTAAAAAAGTACAAATCAAAATCCTGAATAATATACTTTTTGATAAAATATTGCAATCCGAAAAACACAACCTCATCGACTCCTTCTATTCTTGATTTTCTTGGCGTCCAATTAGAATATACTAATGTTGTTCCTATTGGGTATTGTCTTCTGTGGTCTACTTTATAACCATCTGTTAGTAATAATGGGTTCATGGTTTATTATTTTAATTTATACGTTTAATTTCTTCCTTTTTCGTTCGGATATAATTCCTGGACTATATCGCTTTGCCAAAATGTTTTTGTTTCAGCATCCATACAGGATAATTTTCCATGAAAAGCAGCTCCTGTATCTATATTCCAAACATTACAACCCTGCATAGGAACTTCGATATTATAATGTAAGGTCGGTGTATGACCTATGTATATTTCTTCGTAAAGCGATAATCTTTTGGGATATAAAAGCGAATCTTTTTTTATTCGTTTATCCATTGTCAAAGCCATTTCCCACAATGTTCTATCCCAAGAATAATTACTCGAATAATGTTCTTTTTCTGGACCATGCATTGAGGAAAATCCTGCATGAATAAATAAGCGATTTTGCTCATCGATATAATAATCTTTCATGCTTTCAAAAAAGAACAAATGCTCCACTATTTTCTCAGAAGTAAAATCTTCATAGCTTTTTATAGTCGCCGTTCCTCCGTGTTGCAACCAAATATTATTTGGCTTTCCTGATTGTAACCACTCCTGACACCAAATATCATGATTCCCTTTAATAAATATACAGCTATGTGTTTTATTCAATTCGATAAGAAAATCAATTACTGCTGCAGATTCACTCCAACCATCAACATAATCTCCTAAGAAAATCAATCTATCATTTGCATGGATATTGGTTCGCTCCAAAAGCTGAATTAAAGCTCTTAATCCGCCATGAATATCTCCAATTACCAAAGTCCTTTTCATGATTAAAATTCTATATATTTTGCAGGCACTTCATCCGTTAACCAAACATTGTTTTCAGACAAATAAAATTTAAATCCCTCTCTATGCATGGCTCCACTCCTAACGCTTAAGATCTGCGGAGTTCCTCTTCTTCCTCCCACCTTAATAGCTGTTTCTCTATCCTGGCTAAGATGTACGTGTTGACGGCTCATTTTCTGAAGTCCTTCTCTTTTGATGCTTTCCATAAACTTCCCAACTGTTCCGTGATACAAAAACTCCGAAGGTTCAGCTTCATTCAGGTTTAACTCAACCGAAATTGAATGCCCTTGACTTGCTCTTATTTTAGTTTTGTCTTCATTAAAAGCAAATCTTTTTTTATCATTATTTTCTACTACATAATCCAGAAGTTCTGAATTTAATGTGTTTCCGTTTTTCGAACATTTTGCAATCAATTCTTCTACATCTGCCCAACCATTTTCATCTAGTTTTAAATTTATGGTTTCTGGCGAATGTCTGAGTACTAAACTCAGGAATTTGCTAATGCTTTTTGCTATTTTTTCATTCATAATTTCTATGAGATTTTTAATTTTTTATTCAATTCTTCATCCTTAAAAAGGAAAGGTCTTTCTGCTGGAACCATCAGATATTCTAATTGTTTATTCTGAACAAAAGAATATTGCTCTTTTACAAAATCTGAAATATCCTCGATTAGCACTATATCTTCTTTCGCAAAAGATTTTATAAAGTCATCTCTTAAGCCAATCTGTATGGCTCTTCTCTCTAACTTATTTCCGTAAGGATCATGATCCGGATCCCATTGCAGTCTTATTGATGAACTTTTTACTTGTGTTTGCCATTCTTCATGACTTATTCCTAGTGACGTATCATAAGACGAATAAACTGCGTTTTGCAAATATTCGTTGAATGCTGAAATCTTGAGATGAATTGCCAGCACCACTTCTTGTCCTTCTTTTGTTCCCCATCCATTTCTATACATCATCCACAAAAAATTAGGTTTTATCCAAGTCATTCGGGTAAGACTAAATTCTCCTCCAAAAAACTGATTTTTCACTGCAAAATCTCCTATTTCTTTTCGGTACGATTGATAAACTATTATTTCTTCATCGTCATATTGAGCCATAATGTGATAGCCTGATTTTGGCCATGCTGTAATTTGCTCATCGTATTTTTTTAATTCTATTTTCATTTTATTTCGCACACAATATCTTCATTGTGTGCATTTTATTTTAATTTTATCAGATTTAGTCTTTGATAATCTGATTCTATTTTAGTTTATTTATTATCTAATAAACGATTATAAATTTCATAACTCTCTTCATCAAAACAGACAAAGATTACTTTATCTATTTCTGAAATTTCATCGAAATCGCTCACAGTTTTTATTGCAATTTCAGCAGCTTTATCCTTTGGAAAATGATAAATTCCTGTGCTAATTCCTGGAAAAGCAATTGTCTTAATATTATTCTGAACCGCTAATTCTAAACTATTTTTATAGCACTCAGATAACAATTTGGACTTTTCTTCCTCATCTCCATTCCAAACCGGACCAACGGTATGAATTACATATTTTGCTGGTAAATTACCTGCCGTTGTAATTACTGCTTCTCCAACTTTACAGCCTCCTTGTTTGTTTCGGATTTGGACACATTCGTCTAAAATAGCTTTCCCTCCTTTTCTATGAATAGCTCCATCAACTCCTCCTCCTCCTAATAAAGAAGTATTAGCAGCATTTACAATTGCATCAACATGAATTTCTGTAATATCTGCTTTAAGAAGTTCTATTTTCATAATCTATTACTTTAATTCATCCCTAACTTCCATCAAAGCAAATCCTAAAAGGTTTGGCCCTCTCCATTTCTTAGGATTCAAAACATCTTTATGGTCACTTGCCATTCCTATACCCCAGATTGGGTCAACTGGACTTGCTTCTACTAAAACTCTATCCTTTGTATTGATCAGAAATTCTTTTAGGTTCTTATTCTGACTGAATTTGTAAAAATTCCCTTGTCGAACAATCTCATATCTATTATCTAACCAAACAGCATCATCATAATTTTTAACTTCTCTGCCTAGCTTTTTAGCTTCTGCGGGAGAATTGGCTTTAATTATTTTTTCTAAAACTTCTTTATCGTTAAACAATTCTGCTTTCTTTGCCATCATCCAGTGTTCTGCCGTTTTATAAGTCACATTATCAACTTCAAATGAGCTTAACCACCACTGACTGAAACAAGTTTTAGAAATACTTCCATCTTTATTTGGCTGATGTCCCCAAAAAAAGAGATATTTATTATCTTGATTTTCTACTATGAGTTTTTCTATACTATACTTCATATCAATTCACTTAATTTTACAACTTCAACACTTTCTCCCTCAAAATCTTTGAAAGAATTGGTTGTAAATATTTTATCGAAACAATCTAAAACCTCAAAACCTTTATTGAAAATTCCGTGGCTTACAGCTAGATATAATTTCCCTGCGTTTTTCTTTTTTAACTCTTCTGCTAATCCTACAAAGGTTCCCCCTCCATCACAAATATCATCTACAATAAGACAGTCCATTCCCTGCAAATCATCTTCATATACTTTAAAACCAGATAATCTTCCTGTTTTTACATCACGGCTTTTACTACATTCTACAACCTCTACTCCGCCAAGAAACTCAGAAACTTTATAGATTTTTTTCAACGCTCCACCGTCTGGAGAAATTAATTTTACATTGCTTCCTATTGTTTTTATCACTTTTTGGATAAAAATATGATTCGGAATTACATCACAATTGTTTACCAAAGCTGGGGTAACTTCAGAATGTGCATCAAAAACAGATACTTTGTTCAACTGCATTGCATTTATGATATCTGCATAAACTTTTACTGATAATGGTTCTCCTTTTATCATGACACGATCTTGTCTTGCTGCTGGAAAATAAGGAATAAACAAATCAATAACTTTTACGTCCATCCTTCTTAATGCGTCAACAGCTAAACATAATAATCCAAAATCGTTGAATGAATTTAATCTATGTGTAATTGTTATTTTTTGATTGACATCAAAATCAGGATTAATCTTGATGTGTGGTTCTCCTCCTGAAAAAATGAAACTTTTAAAATCTATTTCTTTTTGTCCTGGAAATGGTCTGAAATTTGGGTCTAAATTAAGTATCATAGTTTTTTAGTTTGCGTTAATTATACGCAAATATACATTTAATATTTTATTCAACAATTATTTTGTGTAAAAATTACGCAAACTTTATTTCAAAGTGGAATCCTTCTTTCAATAAGTCATTATATTTCTTCTGATTAAACTTAAATAATTTTGCTGGCCTTCCTGTTTTATTAGGAGAAAAATTATCTGTTTCCTGAATAATCCCGTAACTTAAAATCTTTTTTCTAAAATTTCTTCTATCTATTTCTTTCTCTAAAATCGTACAATATAGATTCTCTAATTCTGAAAACATAAACTCTACTGGCAATAAATCAAACCCGATTGGTTCATAAGTAAGTTTTGCTTTTAAACGTTCAATTGCCTTTTTTAGAATCAAATTATGATCAAAGGCCAAAACTGGAATAGCATCCACTTTAAACCATTGTGCATTATCTGCGTCAGAATCAGCCTTAACTTTTAGCTTTGAAGGATCTACTAATGCAAAATATGCTACAGAAATAACTCTGTTTCTCGGATCTCTGAAAACATCATCACCGAAAGTAAATAATTGTTCAAAGTGATTCACCGTAATATTAGTTTCCTCTTTTAGCTCCCGTTTTACTGCTTGCTGCAATGATTCATCATTTTTCACTAATCCGCCTGGCAAAGCCCAATACGATTCTGTAGATCCAAATTTTTGCTGAATTAAAAGCACATATAATTGATTGTTTTGGTATCCAAAAACAATCGCATCGACAGCAACTCTAATATTTTGATTTTCTATCATAACTTTAATGCGTAAAATTTACACAAATATAAATACTATTTGTACTGATTAAGATTTAACCTCTATCAAATATAAACATAAGTGATTATCATTTTAAAACCTCCTTTAATTCTGTAGCAATAGTTTCAAAAATAGGACTCAGGTTACTGTTTTTTCCAGACAATAAGAAAACATCTATACTAGGCATTTCTTTACTATTCCATAGTAGTTTTATCTTATTTTCTTGAATTAATTCTTTTGCATTACAATCCCATGTTATTCCAATTCCACTATTTTTAGAAAGCACCCTTAGCATTTCACTTTCATTAGGAATAATATAATTGGCCACCATAGATGGTCTTTTTTTATTAAAAACACTTAACCAAAATAATTTAATATGCGGAATTCGAGCATCATGACTATACCATTTTTGCTCATTAAGCCACTGCTCTATTTCAGATAATTTTTTAGATTTTAATTTTAACTTGAATTCATTTGTCTCAAGTTGCGGGGATGAAACCATTATTAATTTAATTTTTCCAACAATTTCGTATATCGTATCAAACGTATCAAACTGCTTGGTGATAATGGCAAAATCAAGCTTCTTAGTATCAACTAACTCAAAAAGTGTATCATTATCATGAAAACTAAAATCTATAAAATCGAATTTAGAAATCAGAACACTTCCTAAACTAGCAAATAAATTTTTAGAAATCCCTACTGAAATTAATCGATTGGCATCGGAAGCCTTTGCACGAAATCCATTCTCTACATTTTCGAGACGATCTAGGGCATCTATAATTAGATTATTAAGTAACTTAGCATAGTCCGTTGGTTCTACTCCTTTTGATTTTCTATTAAAGAGCTTATAACCGACGTGTGCTTCCAACATTGATATTTGCTGGCTAACTGCTGGTTGACTGATAAAAAGCTCTTTGGCGGCCAAAGAAAAATTACCATTTTTATATACCGATTTAAACGTTCTGTACCATTCTAAATTAACCATGATATAAATATATTTATCACAAACATAATTTATTTTATTTTTACTAATACCTTAATTACTCTAATTTTGTATCAAATAAAACATCTTATGAAGAAAATTGCTCTATTTGTTATTATCGCATTAACTATAAACAGTACAAAAGTTACTGCCCAAAAAGTAAATAAAAAAGCTATGAAAAAAGTATTATTTGTTGTAACCAGTAATGACAAACTGGGCAATACAGGAGAAAAAACAGGTTTTTGGTCAGAAGAATTTGCTGCACCTTATTATGAGTTATTAGATCAGGGTATTGAAATTACAATTGCTTCACCACTTGGAGGGCAACCACCAATAGATCCAAAAAGTGCAGATCCAGCATCTGCAACAGAAGACACAAAACGATTTGATACTGACAAAGTATTACAAGAAAAATTAGCACACACACACAAACTTTCGACTATCAATCAAGCAAATTACGATGCTGTTTTTTATCCTGGAGGTCATGGACCATTGTGGGATTTAGTAGAAGATAAAAATTCAATTGCTTTAATTGAGTCTTTTTATACTCACAAAAAACCTGTAGCTTTTGTTTGTCACGCTCCTGCTGTGTTAAAAAATGTGAAAGTAAATGGTGAATTTTTAGTAAAAGGAAAAAAAGTAACTGGTTTTACAAATGAAGAAGAAGAGGCCGTTGGCTTAACTAAAGTCGTTCCCTTTTTATTAGAAGATGCTTTAAAACATAATGGAGCAAATTTCTTAAAAGGAGGAAACTGGGAACCATACGCCGTTGAAGATGGATTAATAATTACAGGACAAAATCCTGCATCATCAAAATTGGTTGCTAAAAAGTTATTACAAAAATTGAATTCTAAATAAAGATGCTAAGCTCCTGAGATTCTATTCTACTATGAAAAAAACATAGAACCTCAACAACTTAGTATCTTAGTAACTATAAAATAAAAAACTATGTTAAACTTTGAATTATACAATCCGACAAATCTAGTTTTCGGAAAAGGACAAATTGATAAACTAAAAGACCTTGTTCCTCAAGGAGCGAAAATATTATTGGCTTATGGAGGTGGAAGCATCTTTAAAAACGGAATTCACGAACAAGTAATCAATAATCTTAAAGGTTTTGATATTGTTGAATTCGGCGGAATTGAACCAAATCCACACTTCGAAACTTTAATGAAAGCTGTAGCGGTTATCAAAGCTGAAAAAATTGATTTTATTTTAGCTGTTGGTGGTGGTTCTGTAATTGACGGAGTTAAATTTATTTCGGCTGCCGTTAATTTTGATGGGAATCCAATTGATATCCTTCATAAACGTTTGTTGATTAAAGAAAATGCTGTACCATTCGGAACCGTTCTAACGTTGCCTGCAACAGGAAGCGAAATGAATTCAGGTGCTGTAGTTACCATTGAAGCTACTCAGGAAAAATTAGCTTTTGGTGGAAGTGCGTTGTTTCCAAAATTCTCTATTTGTGATCCAACTGTAATTGCATCTTTACCAAAAAGACAATTACAAAATGGTGTTGTAGATGCTTATACTCACGTTATGGAACAATACTTAACGTATCCTCATGAAGGTTATTTACAAGACCGAATTGCCGAAGGTATTTTACAAACTTTAATAGAGGTTGGACCAAAAGTAGTTGAAAACCCTACTGATTATACTCTGGCTTCAAACTTTATGTGGAGTTGTACTATGGCGCTAAATGGATTAATTCAAAAAGGTGTACCTAGTGATTGGGCAACTCATATGATTGGTCATGAATTAACTGCTTTATATGGCATCGACCATGCTAGAACATTAGCAATTGTTGGTCCTAGTTTATACCATGTAATGTTTGAAACTAAAAAAGGAAAACTAGCACAATACGGAAGACGTATTTTTAACCTAACAGGTTCAGATGATGAAGTTGCTAAAGAAGCTATCAACCAAACAGTGGCCTTTTTTCATACTATGGGAATGGATACCAAACTATCTCAATATACAAATGACTATGACAAAACAGCCGATTTTATAGTAAATCGCTTTGAAGAAAGAGGATGGAAAGGTTTAGGAGAAAATCAATTGGTTACTTTGGATAAAGTAAAATCGATTGTAGAAATGAGTTATTAAACTTCTCAAGATAGAAATAAAATAGAAAAGGCGTTCTTAAACTTATTTTAAGGACGCCTTTTCACAATACTAAAACAAAACTAACTAACTCAATTTGTAAATTCATTTAACTAAAATTCTAATTCATAAACTACTATAACGTAAGAATCAATAACTTATTGTATGCAATGTAAAAAAAATCGTTTTTTATTATTGAAACCAAAATAGCACATTAATTCGGCTCTTTTTTGTGTTATTACTGCATTATTAAGTACTTTTGATGAAAATTAATAATTAAATGAGCGAAAATTTAAAATTTGCAGTAATCGGTGGTGGAAGCTGGGCGACCGCCATTGCAAAAATGCTATGTGTAAATCTTTCTGAAATTTCGTGGTACATGCGTAATGACGCTGCTATCGAACACATTAATAAATACAAACACAACCCGAATTACTTAAGTTCGGTAGAATTTGATACTCAAAAACTAAAGCTTACCAATAATATAAATGAAGCCGTTGAATATGCTGATTATATTATTTTTGCTATTCCATCGGCTTTTTTACATGCTGAGTTAGAGAAACTAACTGTATCGTTAGAGAATAAAATTGTTTTCTCTGCTATTAAAGGGATTGTTCCTGAAACGAGTTTGATTGTTGGAGAGCATTTTCATATAAAATACGACATTCCTTTTTACAATATTGGTGTTATTACTGGTCCATGTCATGCCGAAGAAGTTGCGCTTGAAAGATTATCATATTTAACAATTGCATGTGGCGATCCAAGTAAAGCTGGCGTTGTTGCTAAAAACCTATCTGGAAACTACATTAAAGCCAAAATTTCTGATGATATTATTGGTACCGAATATGCTGCAATGCTTAAAAACATTTATGCGATAGCTGCTGGAATTGCACATGGCTTAGGTTATGGCGACAATTTTCAATCGGTTATCATGAGTAATGCCATTCGTGAAATGAAGAAATTCATCAAGAAAGTGCATAAAATGAAACGTAACATTAATGACTCAGCTTACTTAGGCGATTTATTAGTTACAGGATATTCTGTTTTTTCAAGAAACAGAATGTTTGGAAATATGATTGGAAAAGGATACACTGTAAAAAGTGCTATGATGGAGATGAGCATGGTTTCTGAAGGGTATTATGCAACCAAAAGCGCTTACAAACTAAACCAAGGTTACGGTGCAAAAACACCAATTATAGATGCTGTATATAGTATCTTATATGAAGGCAAAGACGCCAAAGTGGTATTTAAAAAATTAACGGATTTATTAGACTAATATTTCGTTTTCTATCTGTTAAAAATAAAGAAGAGTCCCAAATAATTAAATTATTTGGGACTCTTCTTTATTCATCTATTTACTCTTTTTATAGAAATTATATGCTACATTTTTTAAAAATTGCAACAACAAACTATTTCACCATAATTCCTTCAACGAATAGAATTGGCACTTCTTCAGAAAAATCTTCATGAATAGAATGTGCTTTGAAAATAAACTTCTTATCATATAATGTATTACCGATAAAATAAGTAACCATAAATTCGTTGTTTAAAGTCAATAGGCTTTTTTCTACCATTTCGATTTTTACAACTGAAACTGCAGGAACTTCAACAAAAGCATGACGCAAAAGTGACGTTTTTTTCATTTCGCCATCGATTGTTCCAAAAGCTTTTGAAACCACCATTACACTATCAATATTAAAATCACTATCATTTATAAGATAAGCGTACCACACTTTCTCCATAAAATCGTCGCTCCATTCTTGAACAACTGCCAAAAATACATTTTCTACTTCTGGAATAATTATATCCTTTTTCATATTAGTCTAAACTTATAAAATCATAAAGTCGAAAATCCCATACTTTGAAACTTTCGACTTTATAACTTTCAACTTATATTATATATTCGATTTAAATTGCTCTAAGAATCGAACATCATTTTCGTAAAACATACGAATATCTCCAATTTGGTACAACAACATTGCAATACGCTCTACTCCCATTCCAAATGCAAACCCATTGTATTCTTCTGGATTTATATCACAATTTTTCAAAACGTTTGGATCTACCATTCCACAACCACCAATTTCTAACCAACCCGTTCCTTTAGTGATACGATAATCAGTTTCCGTTTTTAGTCCCCAATAAATATCGATCTCAGCACTAGGCTCTGTAAATGGAAAATATGATGGACGCAAACGAATTTTTGACTTTCCGAACATTTCTTTCGTAAAGTAAAGCAAAGTTTGTTTTAAATCGGCAAACGAAACATCTTTATCAATATACAATCCTTCTACCTGATGGAAAATACAGTGTGAACGTGACGAAATTGCTTCATTACGAAAAACACGTCCTGGAGAAATAGTACGAATAGGCGGTTTATGATTTTCCATATAACGCACCTGAACTGATGAAGTATGTGTACGCAACAATACATCAGGATTTGTTTGTATAAAAAATGTATCCTGCATATCACGTGCCGGATGGTATTCCGGAAGATTTAATGCGGTAAAATTATGCCAGTCATCTTCGATTTCTGGACCTTCGGAAACGTTAAAACCAATATTAGCAAAAATATCTATAATCTGATTCTTCACGATTGATATCGGATGACGAGAGCCAATAATTATTGGTTCTGCAGCACGAGTTAAATCTCCATAAACACCTTTAACTTCTTCCTTGCTTTCTAAAGCTTCAACAATAGCCTTTACTTTATCTTCAGCAGCTGTTTTTAAAGCGTTTATAACTTGTCCAAATTCCTTTTTTTGATCATTTGGTACAGTCTTAAATTCGGCAAAAAAATCGTTTAAAACACCTTTCTTACCAAGAAATTTAATTCGGAATGCTTCTAATTCTTCTTTGTTTTCTGTTGAAAAAGCTTGAGCTTCCCCAATATATTCTTTTATCTTATCTATCATCGATCTTACTTTGAAACTACAAATTTAAGGATTTTGTTCTAAGTATAATGTCTAAAATTCAAAGTTTCCTTTCAATTTCAAGAAACTATCTTATCAAACTAATTTTTAGTCGCAGTTTACAGTCGCGATATTCATTCTGGGTTTTCAGTACCTATTGAAAGACAAACCGAAACTGTGACTGTAGACTGAGACTGAATACTAAAAAACTAATCAATAAGTTTTCTTTCTAAAAAATAATTCACAATTGCTTCTTTCATCAAAACAGATTGTTCTCCTGCCTTTAATGGAGGTAATTCTTCTTTTACTTTGTAATGCGGCCAACCTTCTTCGTCAAAAAACTCAAATTCATAAAACCCATAAGGTTCTAATAACCTACATATAGCGATATGCATTAGGTTTAATTTTTCATCTTTTTTAAATTCGCGATGTAATTTTCCTAACTCCTGTACCCCGATTAAATAAATTATGGAATCTAAATCTAAGTTTTCTCCTTGTGAAAATTGATCAGAAAGTATATTTACAAGCTGTTCCCAGCGTTCTTTAAGTTGTGTGTCTCTTGACATATTTATATTGTTGATTATGATTTGTACCCTTCGACTCTGCTCAGGATAACATTTTATAGGATTTAAAAAATATAAATCCGTTTACAAAGATAAGAACTTGAAATTTGACAATACGTAGTAGATAATTCTTTTATATTTGCGCATTCATTAAACAAAAATTAAGAATATGAGTTTTTTCGATATGATTTTAGGTGCTTTATTGATTTTCGGTTTGTACCAAGGCATCAAAAATGGTCTTTTTGTAGAGGTTGCCTCTTTTATATCTCTACTATTGGGAATTTATTTAGCCATTAAATTCTCGTCTTTAATGAAAGAAATCATCATGAAACATGTTTCATGGAATCCAAATACGATTCAGATTACAGCATTTATATTGACATTTATTTTAGTGGTCATTGTTGTATATCTATTAGCTAAATTTTTAACCGGAATTGCAGATTTTGCTCAATTAGGATGGCTTAATAAACTTGGTGGTGGTCTTTTTAGAATTCTAAAAACTGTTTTAATATTAAGTGTCGTTTTTACCCTTTTTGAAAAAATAAACTTCAACCATACTTTTGCAAAAAAAGAAACCTTAGATAAATCAATCTTTTATAATCCAATACAAAAAGTAGCTAGTTTTATTTATCCTTCAATAGAAAACTGGTATGATACCTTAAAGAAAAGCAGTGCTGAGAAAGAATCTGAAACAACCAAATAAAAGATCTTTTCTTACATAACAAAGACTGCCTTTTATGCAAATTTAGATTTTAGAATAAACATATAAGAGTGTAAAAAACAGCCGAATTCATCTTTTATTTCTTAAAGCCTCAACAATAATACATCTAGATTCTAGAATCCAAAACTTTGCATTATCTTTGCAGATTATTGAAGAGGTGTTACGGCTTTGCTACACCATAGATTTACAACAAAAAAACACTTAAACTCGCATAGAGAATTGACATAATAAACAATGAAAAAGATACGTAACTTTTGCATTATTGCACACATTGATCACGGTAAAAGTACACTTGCTGACCGTTTGCTTGGCGCTACACAAACCGTAACTGCTCGTGAAGAAAAGGCCCAATTGCTAGACAATATGGACTTGGAGCGCGAACGTGGAATTACCATAAAAAGTCACGCAATACAAATGGAGTACACTTATAAAGGAGAAGAATACATCCTGAATTTAATTGACACTCCAGGACACGTTGACTTTTCATACGAAGTTTCTCGATCAATTGCTGCTTGCGAAGGAGCACTATTAATTGTTGATGCTGCACAAAGTATTCAGGCTCAAACCATATCAAATTTATACTTAGCACTAGAAAATGACTTAGAAATCATTCCAGTTTTAAATAAAGTTGATTTACCAAGTGCAAATCCAGAAGAAGTTAGTGATGATATTATTGATTTATTAGGATGTAAATTAGAAGATATTATTCATGCTTCTGGAAAAACAGGTTTTGGTGTCGAAAATATTTTGGCTGCCATTATTGAAAAAATCCCACCTCCAACAGGAAATATTGATGAGCCATTACAGGCTTTGATTTTCGATTCACATTACAATCCGTTTCGTGGAATTGAAGTTATTTTCCGTGTGAAAAATGGAGAAATCAGAAAAGGGCAAAAAATTAAATTCATGGCCACTGGAAATGAATATTTTGCGGATGAAATTGGAACATTAAAATTAAATCAAGTTCCTAAAAATGTAATTTCTGCAGGTGATGTTGGTTACTTAATTTCTGGAATTAAAGAAGCCAAAGAGGTTAAAGTTGGAGATACTCTAACTGATGCTAAAGTCCCTACAACTAATATGATTACCGGTTTTGAGGATGTAAAACCAATGGTATTTGCTGGAATTTATCCTGTAGATACTGAAGATTATGAAGATTTGCGTTCTTCTATGGAGAAATTACAATTAAATGATGCTTCGTTAGTTTTTACTCCTGAAAGTTCTGCTGCTTTAGGATTTGGTTTCCGTTGTGGATTCTTAGGAATGCTTCACATGGAAATCATTCAGGAGCGTTTAGAGCGCGAATTTGATATGACTGTAATTACTACAGTACCTAACGTTTCGTATCTTGCTTATACCAAAAAAGAACCAGAAACGGCTTTTGTAGTAAACAATCCATCAGATTTACCAGAGCCTTCAAAACTAGACAGAGTTGAAGAACCATATATTAAAGCAACAATTATTACAAAAGCTGACTTTGTTGGAAACGTAATGAGTTTGTGTATCGAAAAACGCGGTCAAATTACCAATCAAACCTATTTAACTACAGAACGTGTAGAATTAAATTTTGATATGCCATTAGCCGAAATTGTATTCGATTTTTATGATCGTTTAAAAACGGTTTCTAAAGGTTATGCTTCTTTCGATTACACTCCGATAGGAATGAGAACTTCTAAATTAGTAAAATTGGATGTTCTTTTAAATGCACAAACTGTTGATGCACTTTCTGCATTGATTCACGAAGACAATGCTTATAACATCGGTAAAAAAATGACCGAAAAATTACGTGAATTAATCCCAAGACAACAATTTGACATTCCGATTCAAGCTGCAATTGGAGCTAAAATTATTGCTCGTGAAACTATAAAAGCATTACGTAAAGACGTTACTGCAAAATGTTATGGTGGAGATATTTCGCGTAAGCGTAAACTTCTTGAAAAACAGAAAAAAGGTAAAAAACGTATGCGTCAGGTAGGAAACGTTGAAATTCCGCAAGAAGCATTTATGGCTGTACTTAAATTGAATGACTAGTTTTTTATTTTAGAAGAAAGAAAGAATAAAGAGAATAGAATATAGATTGAACCCGATGACGAAAGTTGTCGGGTTTTTTGTTTTCTGTCGCTACGAATTTCAAAAACCTTAGTAACTTAGCATCTCAAAACCTTAGTTCCTTAAAAGAAAAAAATGCTCGACGAAACTCCCAAACGATTTGACCGAATTGTGGCTATTCTTATCCAATTGCAATCTAAAAAAATTGTAAAAGCGCAGGAATTGGCCAATCGTTTTGACTGCAGTTTGCGAACTATTTATCGCGACATTCGCACTCTTGAAGCTTCTGGAGTTCCTATCTACAGTGAAGCCGGAGTTGGTTATGCTTTGATGGAAGGATACCGCTTACCTCCTGTAATGTTTACTAAAGAAGAAGCAAGCAGTTTTATCGCTGCCGAAAAATTGATGCAAAAATTCACTGACACTGCATTGGGAAACCATTATGCTTCGGCCATGTATAAATTAAAAGCAGTGCTCAATAGCGACGATAAGGATTGGGTTTCTACAATTGAATCAAACGTTTTGATGCAATCTGCCGAAAAGCTTTTTAATGATAAATCTCCAAATACTTTAGCAGTTCTATTTGAAAGTATTGCCAAGAAAAAACAAATTATCCTTTCCTATAAAGCATTAAATTCATATGAAATTATTGAGAGAAACATAGAGTCGGTTGGCGTTTTTCATGATAATAACAATTGGTACGTTATAGGATATTGTCATTTACGTAGCGATTACAGACAGTTTCGAGCCGATCGCATACATGCGATAAAAAAAACAGATAAGCTCTTTACATTAGAACATGATTCTCTAGAGACTTATTTGAACAAGAATGAAACTATCTCGACTACCAAAGTGCGTATTCTTGTCGAAAAAAAAATAGCTCGATATTTATCATATGAGCAAAAATACCATGGTTTTATTTCTGAAAGAGAAGTAGAGCACCAAATTGAAATGACTTTTATGTCACGCGACATTGAAGAAGGTTTCCCTCGTTGGTTTTTAATGTTTGGTGATTATGCTACGATAATTGAACCTGAGCGATTAAAACTTCGGGTTTTAGAATTGTTAGATAAAAACAAAAACAGACTTCTAGAAAAAAACTCCTAAAACAAGTTTCATCTTATTTTAGGAGTTTTAATCATTTTATCTTTCCCAGAAAAATGGAGGTTCAATACCCAAGGCTCTCAAATAAACATAGCCTTGTCCACGATGATGTACTTCATTATCTATAAAATACAAGATATTCTGAATAATCGGAAATTCATATTGTCCAAACAAATTGAAAGTTTCATTAAAGTCTTCTATCGTTAATTTTTCCCAATATCGATTAATCTCTTCTGTAGATTCATCCCATTTTTCAAGATATTGTGCCTTAAAAATCAATTTTTCTTCTCCTTCTTTAAAAGGCTGACTCTCTCTTTCTACGATACTTTTTAGAGCTGGTGCCGCAATAGCCAAAAGCTCATCTGCTATTTTTGAAAAAGTACGCATCCCTCCGATAGAAAATTCAAAAAAATCTTTTTCCGGGAACGCTTCTATAACATGACGTGTTAACGCACGATGTCCTTGCCAATGTTTTAATAAATCTTCTGGAGTAATAACTTGTGCTACTAGTGTTTTCATAATTTTAAAGTTTGATTTTTTATTACTTCAAAAGTAAATTGAGCTGGTGACAACAGTTTGTCAGTAGTAAAATAAAGTTATTAATTATTTTAATTATTACTCAAAAAAAGCTGTCTGGTGTCTTTAGAGTCAGAAACTTATTTATAAAAAAAACCTTTGTACCTTTGCCCCTCAATAAACTTTGGAACTTAGAAAAAATGATTGAAGATAAAAACCCACAACGTACCAGCATAGCACAATTAGGCGAATTTGGACTAATTGAGCACTTAACACGAAACTTTGATGTTACTCAGGAATCTACTTTAAAAAGTATCGGTGATGATGCAGCCGTATTAGATTTTAAAGATAAAAAAGTAGTTGTTTCTACCGATTTATTAATCGAGGGCGTGCATTTTGATTTGGCTTATATGCCTTTAAAGCATTTAGGCTACAAAGCTGTCGTAGTAAACATCTCTGACATTTGCGCTATGAATGCCAAGCCAACACAAATAACTGTTTCTGTAGCAGTTTCTAATCGTTTTCCTTTAGAAGCCCTAGAAGAGTTATTTGCAGGTATTACACATGCTGCCAAAGAATATAATGTAGATGTAATTGGTGGTGATACTACCTCATCTCAAAAAGGGCTGATTATTAGCATTACTGCTATTGGTGAAGCCGATGAGAATGAAATTGTGTATAGAAATGGCGCCAAACAAACCGATTTATTGGTTGTTACTGGCGACATTGGAGCTGCCTATATGGGATTACAAGTTTTAGAAAGAGAGAAACAAGTTTTTCAGGTAAACCCTAATTCTCAACCCGATTTAGATGCTTATACTTATTTAATTGAGCGCCAATTAAAACCTGAAGCTCGTAAAGACATTCGTACTTTATTACACGCTCTTGAAATTAAACCAACTTCTATGATTGACATTTCTGATGGATTATCTTCTGAGATTATTCATTTATGCAAGCAATCTAAAGTAGGTTGTAATTTATACGAAGATAAATTACCTCTAGATCCTCAATTCATTAGTGTTTGTGAAGAGTTTAATATCGATAGCACCACAGTAGCAATAAATGGCGGAGAAGATTATGAATTACTTTTTACTATTGCTATGGAAGATTTCGAAAAAATAAAAGCAAATCCAAACTTCTCAATTATTGGTCATATGACGCAAGAAAGCGAAGGGATTCACTTAGTAACTCGTGCTAATACAAAAATTGCTTTAAAAGCTCGTGGATGGGACGCTTTAAGCGAATAACCCTCATATTCAAAAAATAAAAAAGACATCTATTG